>NZ_VPED01000027.1:0-47306 GCF_013417335.1 Acinetobacter sp. YH16031 | reverse complement strand
AAAACCTTCAAAATCCTTGCTGAGCGTTATCGAAATAGAGGTAAAAGGCTTGGTTTGAGATTCAATTTAATCGCTGGAATCTACAACTTGGAACTGAGCAAAAAATGATTTATGAAAGAGGTCTATTCTTAGTCAATAATAAATGTACTCTAGAATTTACCATTCAATAAAATAAAACTGATTTTATTGATTTATTGAAAAAATAAAAAAAATACCTATTTGTAGTTTTTTTATACTCAGTATCTACAAAGCTAAGTTGTCAGTGGTGCATTTTTGTGGGATAAGTAAATAAAGGAATAGACAATTTGCAAATTGAAAATCCAGTCTTTTGCCCTGATAAATCATCTACCACGATCACAAACGATATAGACTTTTGGAGAGCCGCTCAGGTGACTAAACAATATCTGACTCATCGTTGTCTGATTGCGCCACCCCATGCAAGTGACGATTTTTTTGCGCATACGGTCATTTATTTGGCCCGTCATGATGAAGATGGTGCTCAAGGGATCATTATTAACCGCCCTGCTGGTATTCAAATTAAAGAATTGCTGAATGATCTGGATATTGAGGCGGATAATGTCAATCCCCATGAAGTGTTGCAAGGTGGACCTTTGCGACCTGAGGCCGGTTTTGTCCTGCATACCGGTCAGCCGACCTGGCATTCTTCTATTGCTGTGGGTGAAAATGTTTGTATTACCACATCTAAAGATATTCTGGATGCGATTGCGCATAATGAAGGTGTAGGCCGCTATCAGATCGCATTAGGTTATGCGAGCTGGGGTAAACATCAGCTTGAAGAAGAGATTGCCCGGGGTGACTGGCTGATCTGTGAATCCGATATGGATCTGATTTTTAACTTACCTTATAACGACCGCTGGGATGCTGCCTATAAAAAAATGGGCGTAGACCGAACCTGGTTATCTTCCGAGATTGGACATGCCTGATGTAAATGCGCCAAACACCATTATGGCGTTTGATTTTGGTACACAGAAAATGGGAATGGCAGTCGGCCAATCGCTGATTGAAAGTGCCAATCCCCTCTCTTTATTTCCCATGAAAGATGGGATCCCGAACTGGGATGAGTTACTGAAAATCGTAAAAAGCCATCAGCCAGGCTTATTTTTAGTTGGTCTGCCACTGAATATGGATGATAGTGAATCTGAACTGTCGACACGGGCACGAAAATTTGCCCGCCGTTTACGTCATCAGACCAATATTGAAACCTTGATGGTGGATGAACGCCTGACCACTCGTGAAGCACGGGATGAACTGGATCATTATCAGGCTCAAGGTCGTGGCAAAAAATTGTCTGCGGACAGTATTGCTGCTGCCCTCTTGATTGAAAGCTGGTATAGGTATCCGGCTGGACTGCAACCCTAAATTTCTTTTAAATATAAGCAATAGCATCTTTCGAGATGCTATTTTTTTTGAATTGAAGAATCTCTTTTTTAGTTCATTGGGGTACTTTTAATCTAAAAACAATAGAGTGCCTTCATCAATCATTTTTTAATTATTCAACAATGAGCAAAGAAACTCCCTTATCCTAATTTCTCCCTGAGAGAAAGAACTTTAAATACGAATGGACTAATATTTTTTATTTTATGAAGAGATTTAACTAAGGAAAAAAATAACGAAAGGTCAGGTTAATTCTAGGTTCTAAAACCCGAGTCGTTTTCCGGATACAATGTTTCCAGTAGTGTTGGGTCTGTCCTCGCATCACAATCAACTGACCACTTTGTAAAAGCAGATCTACTGTTTCATTCTCTGTTTTGTGTTTAAAGCTCATCTTGCGGGTTGCCCCCAAACTGAGGGATGCAATCACATTTTCCTGTGACGTTCCCTGATATAAAGCCGCTTCATCATCACTATGCCAGCCCAGACCTTGCGAACCATCTTCATATAAATTGGCCAGACAGGAATTAAAGGAATGGCCCACTAATTTTTCAATATACTGCTTTAACCGAAATAGCCCCGGTGTCCAGATATGGGCTTGTTTGGAACTTCTGGAATAATGATATTGATAGTGTTCATCGCCATACCAGACGACTTTTCGCCCAGTAATATAATGCTTGCCAAATAAAGTGACTTCATCCGCTTGCCAGGCCAGATGAGCTAAAAAATGCTGTAAATATTGCTGGCTCTGCTGCTCATTTAAAATCTGGCCATAATCCTCTACCACCCCATCAAAAGGTAATAAATTCGCTTGAGGTTCTGGCGAAAACAGGTCCAAAGTCATTTTAAAATCAGTCTAAAATTTTCAGTATCTTGCTGAAAACATTGAGACTTATCCAGAGAAATTACAATCTAATTTCACAAATAAATACAACATTTACTCTTGTGAGTACCTTTATTCCTGCCTAGACTAAATTCAACTTTGACAATAAAAATAATTGCTTATGAATTTATGGCAGCTGTTTTTAAAACTTCGTCCCTTTGTCAGCCCTTATCGGCTCCTGGTGATTGCGACCCTCATTCTGACCCTGATCGGTTCCTTTACTGCTCAGGTCAATGCACTGACCCTGCAATATGCAGTCGATAGCATCAATGCACTGCTGGAACAAGGACAAGGGCTAGATGAAGGCTGGCATATCCTGATCACTATCTCTGCCATTTTACTCGGTAAGGAAGTGGTGAATGCGCTGGTACAGTTTGGGCAGAAGTTTTATGGAGAAAAGCTGCGGATTTTTATTTCCCAAGATCTGGCTCAAGGCATTATTGAAAAGTTTTTAAAGTATCGGCTGGCATTTTTTAATCAGGATAATAATCAGGCCGGAAAATTGCAGACCCGGATCGACCGCGGAATTGGCTCCCTCACCCGACTGGTCCAGATCTTTTTCATTGATATTTTTCCTCTATTTACCAGTGCAATTGTCGCGCTCGGATTGATGTACTATGCCAATTTTTATGTCGGGCTGGTCGCCACAGCGATTGTACCGATCTACTTCTGGCTCACCTATAAACAGGCACAAAAACTTGGTGGATGGCGCCGTAGTCTGAGAGATGGCCGGGAAAAAAAGAGCCAAGGGATTCTCAGTATCATCAATTCAATTACAGTCATCAAATCCTTTAACCGGGAATCAATTGAATCAGACAAGCAGCTGAGCTTGCAGCGTGAACTGACCGATAACCAGATGAAAACCCGGCAAACCAGCTTCCTGTTTGATGGCTTAAAAACCTTTATTGAACAGATCGGCATAGTCCTGATTATTATTCTGACCTCCTATTTTGTACTGGATGGCCAGATGAGTATCGGCATGATCATGTACCATGTGCTGCTCTTTAATAACGTCTCTGCCCCGATTCGCTCGTTGCACCGGATTTATGATGAAGTGAATGATGCCATGATCTATTCAGAAAGCTTCTTTAATATTCTGGAAGCGGATGCTGAAATTGAGCAAAGCGGACAGCAAAAACCGCCAGTTAAAGGCCGATTTGAGCTAAGTGGCGTGAATTTTTATTATCCAAATGGGCATCATGCTTTAAAAGATATCAATATGGAAATCCGTCCCAATACCATTACCGCACTGGTAGGGTTATCTGGTGCTGGTAAATCAACCTTGATCAGTCTGCTCGATAAATTTTATGAACCACAGGAAGGCCAGATCAAGCTGGATGGGATCGACTTAAAAGATTATGACACTCAATATCTGCGTGATCATATCGGATTAGTATTACAGAAAAATCATATTTTCCAGGGCACAATTTTTGACAATATCCGTTATGGCAAAACCAATGCCAGTATGGATGAGGTGATTGCAGCTGCTCAAAAAGCCTCAATTCATGAACAGATTTTACAGCTACCGGATGGTTATGATTCCGATGCCCTGCAACTGTCCGGCGGTCAGCAACAGCGGATTGCCATCGCACGGATGTTCCTGAAAAACCCGCCGATTATTTTTCTGGATGAACCAACGGCAAGCCTGGATGCCATTGCAACAGAACAAATTAAACAGAGTCTGGATCAGATCAAGCAAGGCCGTACCGTGATTATTATTTCGCATAGCCTGTCTCAGATTATTGATGCAGACTATACCTATGTGATGAAAGAAGGTTGTATTGCCGAACACGGTGAACATGACGCGCTTTATCATCAGGACGGCGTGTATAAGGAAATTTTTGATGCAATGGCCAAGAGCCTGAATATTGAAAAAATTGCCAAGACTTTTGAAGATGATGCAGAGGAAGAAACGCATAGTTAGCTCTTCATTCAACTATCCCTAAAAAATAAAAGCGGTCTTTAAAGACCGCTTAAAATCAAGATTCATCGTCCAGTATTAAAACCGCATAATCCATTCACCCCTGATATAACGATAATCGTAATTCGGACCATAGAAAGAAGCACTGCGGTTATATCCGGCATTCATCCGCAGAAATTGCGAGCCACGAACAGGACTTTGTACATTAAGCTCAAATAGCCGGGTAGACTGGCTCGGATCCTGATTGATTTTTTCTCGGCCAAAGCCTGCCGTTAAGCCTGCAGACCAGCCAGCAAAACGCTGACGCCAGCCAAGAGCGAGCATCGATTCTTGATAATCTTCTGGGTTGAAGTACTCTCTACCTACATCTTCTTCACTGCTGCGATACATACGGTAACGAGCCTGAAGCGTTAGACCCAGATCCAGTGAAGGCTGATAAATCAGTCTAAGGCGACCATGATCACGGCGGTTATCATCCGAGAAAAACTGTGTTCCTGCTAAACCCACGAGAGTGACATGTTCACCTAAACCCTGATCCAGTGCAGCACCAACAAAAGTAAAGTTTGTTCCTGCATCAAGTGCAGGCTGGGTTTCAACCCAGTCACGATTGGCAAAAAGTTCTACTGCTGTCTTTTCTGCAAGTGCGGTACGGTAACTACCATCAAAGGTCAATAAAGTATGACCACCTTGCTCAAATAATCCTGCTTCTAAGGTCCAGCCATTGGCTGTAGCGGACTCAATATCACGCCCAATAAATGAGACTTTCTGACCATCGCGTTTCCAGTCATCTGCCCTATATTGATAGGCACTGCCACGTACACCCAGATAATGATCGGCATCTTCATATTGAGGCAAGAATTCCGCTGACAATTTACGAGTCTGGAAGCCTTCGCTATCGTCACTCAAAAAGAATTCTGTTCCAGCCGCTCGTTCACTTGATGTCTGATCTTTATCTAATCCATTGGCCAGGCTGGCAGTACTCAAACTCATGAGCAGAGGAACACATACATATCCGATTTTCATAGTGTTCATTTTGTTCCCCAGGTTTTTCGTGTTCTTAACACTTCATCCATATAGCCTAAAATACTGGCAGGTTGAAGCAGGAAGCTATAGGCCAATACATACAATAAAAAGCCACTGAAGTTTTTGCGGACCTTAAGCTCCAGGTCATTAAACATTCTGCGTTCAATTGAATAATTTAAGAAACCCAACAGGAATGCCATTGGCAATAGCACTAAAGTCATGATTCCGACAATCCAGTAATGTCCAAAACATGCCAGAATGATTCCTGGAATAAAGCCAAAGGTAAAGGCAATATCCAGCCATGGGAAAAACAGGTTCCAGTAAATAAAAAATGTAGAGAGTCTTGGCTTGATTAAAATACTAGGATGTTTAATGAATGCTTCAATCATGCCACGAGCCCAACGCTGACGCTGTTTAACAAACACTTTAAGCGTCGTCGGTGCATTGGTAAACAGGCAGGCATCCTCACAATGGCCAATCCGATAACCTGCATTTAATAAGGCCCAGGTCAGCACAATATCTTCACCTACACATTCAGGCCAACCACCGACTTCAATCAGGGCATTACGGTCATAAATAGAGAAAGCACCTTGCGCTACCAGAGTTCCCTGATAGAGAGATTGCAGGCGTTTGGTTGCCGAGATCCCCAGAAAATAGTCCCATTCCTGAGTTTTGGTCAGCAGATTGGTACGCGAGTTACGTACCAGAATTTTACCCGCAACCGCACGTGTATTTGGAGGATCTGCCACATAGCGCTCAACAATATTGATGAGGGCAACACGATGGAGATAGGAATCCGCATCGACGGTAATTACCAGATCATGTTCCGCAAGTTTCAGACCTTCGTTTAAGGCATGCGCCTTCCCTGCATTTTGCTTTAAATCTAGTAAAGTCAGCCAGGGAAATCTTGATTCTGCTTTGCGGACAATCTCTGCGGTTTCATCCTGAGAACCATCATTAATCACAATAACCTGTAATTTTCCCGGATATTTTTGCTGGCTAATACTGACCAAAGTATCTTCAATTGAGGCGGCTTCATTGTAGGCTGCGACCAACATGGTAATCCCTGGATAAACCGCTAATGGCTGACGTTTAGGTCGTCTGTCCATCATCAGGCTTAAGGCCGCAAATGAGTTCATAAATCCCGGAATAATGGCAATACCATAGATCAGGAAAATAGCCCAAAAATAACCGATATAGCTGCTCAAATCATGCATCCAGTCCTGGGCAATCCAGATAGAAAATACGGTCCAAAAACACGCACCCATTAACGCGATCACAAACTTTAACTGCACAGAAAAGTAAATTCGGGAAGCTTCTCTTTGACTTTCATCAATGATCATGAATTTTCTCTTAAATATATAATTTCACTGAGTAAATTAATGCAGGGTTAGGTTTAGACCAAAAGTATGTGACTGATAACAAAAGAGCTTCGTTTTTCTTTCTTATCTATAGGTTTGATGAGCACATGAAAAAATCTTTTCACTTTCTGAAAATAATTCCATTTTCATAAATCAACCCGCATTTTGCTAAATTATATACAACTTTTGTATGTTTTTTTGATAAATAGTTCACATTTCTTTTAATTAAATTTATAAAGCTTATTAGTAATTATTATTTATGTGATTTTTCTCATAGTAATATTAGGGAACTCCTATCCTGTCTAGCTTTCACAATATCAAGAACATATTTTTGAAATAAAAAAAGCCTACACAATGCAGGCTTTTTACTATTATTTAGTTTTAATTAACGTTGAAATTTTTGCTCAATTTCTTCGACACTGCTATGCCGTACATCCAGGCCCTTGACCATATAAATGACCTGTTCCGAAATATTACGTGCATGATCTCCAATGCGTTCCAGCGAACGTAGTACCCAAAGTACATTAATCACCCGACTAATATGCCGTGGATCTTCAATCATATAGGTCATTAAAGTACGGGTAGCGGACTGATATTCCCGGTCAATGTCGGCATCGGCCTGCATCACGCGCAGCGCTTGGTCTACATCCAGACGAGCAAAGGCATCCAATGCATCATGAATCA
The DNA here is from genome assembly GCF_013417335.1 of Acinetobacter sp. YH16031. Lineage (NCBI taxonomy): Bacteria > Pseudomonadati > Pseudomonadota > Gammaproteobacteria > Moraxellales > Moraxellaceae > Acinetobacter > Acinetobacter sp. YH16031. The sequence goes on along the minus strand of NZ_VPED01000027.1, from coordinate 40,042 downwards.
TCACTCGAACCTGGTTACCAATATGTCGGGTTTCCATATAACCGCGTGGTGAACCACCCTCTTCACACAAAGTCTGGGCAATACGGGCAATTTTCGATGCTTCATCTCCAATCCGTTCCAGATCGGTATTGGCCTTGGACATGGCAAGCACCATACGCAGATCAATGGCAGCGGGATGACGGCGAGCCAAAATCAGGGTGAGCGCCTCATCAATTTCACCTTCCAGGCGGTTCACGGTGTTGTCCTGAAACTGCACCTCAACCGCCATGGCAGCATCTGTATCCAGCAGCGCATGAATGGCATTGGCTACCTGCTGTTCTACCATGCCGCCCATGGTCATGAACTTGGTATTTACGTCCTGCAATTCTTCATTAAATTGCGAAGAAATGTGATGACTGAGCACAGGATTATTGGGACTCAAGGAAATCTACTCCTGAACAGGAAAAGGCAAGAACACATCATGAAATATCATTAAAGCATGACCATCATGAAAGTTTGATGACAACTTGTTAGCCTTTTTTAAGAGCGGTCATATTCAATGAGCCAGGCATTCATCTCTGCCAGTTCCTTTTCTGTCAGTTGTCCTACTGAAGCCTGTAATTGTAGTACATGCAGCAAATAATCATATTTAGCATTCAGATAGTCAGTCTTAGCAGAGAAGGCATTACGCTGCGCCAGCAATACATCCACCATGGTTTTTAAACCTTCCTGATATTGAGCTCTGGAAGCTTGAGACACAATATCTGAAGATTGCATCGCTGCTTTACGTGCATTGAGTTTGGCCTCATCCGTTTCTACCTGCAGATAAGACTGTTTGACATCGGTGTTGGCTTTGCGGATTGCGGCATCCAGTTGGGCTTCACTTCGCTGCACATTTACGCCGGCCTGACGAATACTTTTTTGGGTTCGGCCCCCGGTAAACAGGTTCCAGTTGACCTCGACGCCAATCTGGTCAAAATCACCATTGGTTGATAACACTGTTTCAGGAGTCTGCTTTAAATAGCCATAGGTTCCGACGGCTTCAACCTGAGGATAGAGAGCCGCCTGCTCTACCCGCTTGGCATCTTCCGAATAGCGTTTCTGCAAACGGGCCTGTAGAATTTCCAGATTCTGGTTTTGTGCCAGTTCAGTCCAGGAACCGATATTACTCGGAACAGGTTTCTGAAACTGGAAATCCTCACGCAGAACCGCCAGATTTTCCTGATAGGGTCCAATCAACTGAGCCAATTGTTCCTGTGCCAGCACCAGTTGTACCTGTGTAGAAATCCGGTTAGCTTGTGCACTTTGGTATTGGGCATTGGCTTCACTGACATCACTTCTCGCCACGAGCCCTTCTCGAAGTTTGGCATTCATCATTTTTAGCTGTTCTGATAAAGCCTGCTCTTCCTGTAAATAAGCTGTGGTTAAAGACTGCTGACGTAAAACATTAAAATAGGCTTCTGCCACTTGTAAAATATGCTGCTGCTTTTGCAGACGCAGATTAACTTCGCTGAGTTCTACCGAGGTTTTGACCTGCTTATAACCCTGCCAGGCATCCCAGCGGAATAAAGGCTGACGTGCAGTGACTGCAATCTGACGCGTGGTCGTACTCGAACCTTGTAGTTCCCCAAATTCGGCAGGCAAACCTTCTATCGATGAATTATCAGCAGACTGGTTTTTACGGGTTACATTTCCAGATAAAGTCACAGTCGGCAATAAATTTCCGCTGGCAATGCCCAGATTGAGCTGATCCGACTGGTATTGCAACAGATTCGCCTGCCAGTTCGGATCATTCTGCTGGGCACGCTGATAAGCTTCAAGCAGATCCAGCGCAAACAGTGTCGGACTGACACCCAATAAACAGACACTGACGATGAGTTTTAATTTCATTTTATAATTTTCACCCCTACAGCCATTTAAATCATCAGATTAAGGCGCTTTAAACCCAGCAATACTAAAGATTTCTTTTGATTTTTTACGTATGACTTTTATTACTTTTCTCTTATAGATCCACGATTTTATTCAATATTCCTCCTATTTTCCCCATCCCGCATCCTAGCTTAACAAAGCCATTCACAATACTACACATAGAACTTGAATTAGATCTATACAATATAGCTCCCAGTAAGGCAGTTATTTCTGATTTCATCTATATAGAGTCCTGAAGCATAGTGTTAACGCGAATTCATTCGATATTCAAAGTTTGTTTTGTTTTCAGCAGTTTGCTGTTCGTAGGCGGATGCCAGCAATCCTCAGAACCGCAAGTTGAAATGGAACAGGCCGAGGTTAAAACCGTTCAATCTCCCGCGAACGATTTCACTCTCATGTGTGAAAATATTGAAAAAAACATGTCCCAGATTAATGAACAGCGCACCACTTTTGCACTGGAACAGATTAATCAGGACCTGAAAGTGTGTCTGCCGCTCATGGAACTGGCCGAGCAGAAACACCTGATGCAGCGCTCTACAGAAATGTATCAACGCTTCCTGCATGTGGAACGTACCGAATTCCAACAACGTGCTTTCGAGCAATATGCTCTGGATATGGCTCAACATCCCACCATTCAGCAAAGCCACTTTGAACAGTTAACTACGCGCGACCAGTATTTATTGAAACATAAAGGTCAGGCCTATGTAGAACTCTTAGATCAGGGCAATGGCACGTTGCAATATCGTCGTAGCCCGGAATATCTGGCACGTATCTTTGCACCTTATTTACCGGCTGCCGAAAAGGTATTTATTGAAAATCTGGCTGAGCAGAATATGGAACCGGTCTTGGTCGAAAAACGCTTACAGCTTGAAGCTGCCAATATTGCCGCTCGCGCTCTATTCTGGGAAGATTATCTGCAAACCTATCCAAAAAGCAGTTATCAGCGTGATGCCGAATATCTGCTGAAACAATATACTTATTTCCTATTCAGAGGCAGCGAGCAATCGCCAATCTCTGAGGATTATCGTGACCGTTATTCGGTAGAAACCAGCCATCTGGAAACTATTATTGGTCTAGCGCGTGGTCAGAAATCCAAGTTATCGACACAGGCGCAATTATTTTTAGAGTTTCTGGACATGAATCCTGAACAGCGTCAGCGTGCCTTAGCTGCGGAATATCGTGACCGTTCCAGCACTGAACAGATTTTATATTATGCTCAAGTCACCCCACCCTCACAGAACTACAATAAAGACTGCTTTAAAGATGCGATCTGTCTTTAAAACAATCTTTTCTTAAAAATCGATGAGATAGCCGAAAATCAGCAACCCCTCCCAATTTAAAGCTACTTTTTAAATACCAACTAAGCTAAGATTTAACTTCGCTTGACGGAGCGCGAGTAATAACTCGCTGAGATCACTTAAATCAGCCTTATCGGCCATTTGATAGTGAGTACCGTTGAACCTGATCAGGTTAATACCTGCGTAGGAATCAAGCCATCTAAAAACGACTACCCTTGTTTTATCTACTCCCAGATAATTCTGTCCACGTTTTTGGTCGTGCTTGATTCGTTGATGTCATTCATAAGGATCATTGCAATGAGCCAGTTAACGAATCTTTCTTCTGAAACACCCCTTACTCCACACGAACAGGAAGCGCGTGATCTGACCCGCATTCTGCCTGCTTCCCGTAAAGTCTATCTGCAAGGCTCACGTCCTGATATTCAGGTGCCGATGCGGGAAATTTCTCTCAGCGAAACCCCGACTGGTCTGGGCGGTGAATATAATGCACCGTTGATGGTCTATGACACTTCAGGGGTTTATACCGATCCAAACGTTGAAATTGATCTGAATAAAGGCCTGCCAAATCTGCGTGAAGGCTGGATTGAACAGCGTAATGACACAGAAATGCTGGATGATTTAAGTTCTGAGTTTGGTCGCCAACGTCTGCGCGATATCCGTACTGCCAATATCCGCTTTGCCCATATCCAGAAACCACGCCGGGCTAAACTTGGCCAGAATGTGACCCAGATGCACTATGCCAAACAGGGCATTATTACGCCGGAAATGGAATATATCGCGATTCGGGAAAACTTACGTCAGCTGGAAGGGACCGATATGCGCCAGCATCCGGGACAGAATTTTGGTGCCAAAAATTTACAGGAAATCACCCCTGAATTTGTCCGTCAGGAAGTCGCTGCAGGCCGTGCCATTATTCCTGCCAATATCAATCACCCTGAACTGGAACCGATGATCATCGGGCGCAATTTCCTGGTAAAAATTAATGCCAATATCGGAAACTCTGCCCTGGGTTCAAGTATTGAAGAAGAAGTGTCAAAAATGACCTGGGCGACCCGCTGGGGTGCCGACACCATTATGGATCTGTCGACTGGTCAGAATATCCATGAAACTCGTGAATGGATTATTCGTAATTCTCCGGTTCCAATCGGTACCGTACCAATTTATCAGGCTCTAGAAAAAGTCAACGGTGTAGCCGAAGACCTGACTTGGGAAATTTTTAAAGATACTTTAATTGAACAGGCTGAACAGGGCGTGGATTACTTCACGATTCATGCGGGTGTGTTATTGCGTTATGTACCACTGACCGCGAATCGTCTGACTGGTATTGTGTCACGTGGTGGTTCGATCATGGCACAGTGGTGTCTGGCACATCATCAGGAAAACTTTCTCTATACGCATTTCGATGAAATCTGCGAAATCATGAAAGCCTATGACGTGTCTTTCAGCCTTGGGGATGGCTTACGTCCCGGCTGTATTCAGGATGCCAATGACGAAGCGCAATTTGCCGAGCTACGCACTTTGGGTGAACTAACGCATCGTGCCTGGGAACATGATGTACAGGTGATGATCGAAGGTCCGGGGCATGTGCCAATGCATATGATCAAGGAAAATATGGATCTGCAGCTGGAAGTCTGTAAGGAAGCGCCTTTTTATACACTTGGGCCGTTAACCACAGATATCGCACCGGGTTATGACCATATTACCTCAGCCATTGGTGCAGCAATGATCGGCTGGTACGGTACCGCAATGCTTTGCTACGTAACACCGAAAGAACATTTAGGCTTGCCAAACAAGAAAGATGTGAAAGACGGCATCATTACCTACAAGATTGCCGCACATGCTGCTGATCTGGCCAAAGGTCATCCCGGTGCTCAAGCACGTGATAATGCCCTGTCTAAAGCCCGTTTTGAGTTCCGCTGGGAAGACCAGTTTAACTTGAGTCTGGATCCGGACACGGCACGCAGCATGCATGATGAAACCATGCCAAAAGCGGCGCATAAATCGGCTCACTTCTGCTCGATGTGCGGACCGAAGTTCTGTTCAATGAAAATCACGCAAAATGTGCGGGATTATGCCAGCCAGTTATCTGCTGATGAAACCCCGGCTGTAACGCAGGCAGAGATTGAAGCCGGTCTTAAGCAGATGAAAAACGATTTTCATAACTCTGGTCAAAAATTGTACCACAAGGTGTAAAACCGTAAAAAAAACAGTTGTTTTCATAAAAATCTCAGATAGGATGAAAAAAATAAGTTATTTCATCCTTTTCTGAGTTATGAATATTATTAAACAAGCCTCTTATAATAAAAAAGATTTTAGGATAGAGGCCCGTGAGTTTTTATATCGGGGATTTATTCAGGTGGAAAAAGTCACGTTAAGTCATCGTGTCTTCCATCAGGAATCTTATACACCTGCATTGCAGCGTGAGCTCATCCATCGTCCTGAAGCTGCTGGGGTACTACTGTATAACGATCAACAGCAAAAATTCGGCTTGATTGAACAGTTCCGTATTGGTGGGCTGGATGATCAGGATACGCCATGGCAACTAGAAGTCATTGCCGGTGTGCTAGATGGTGATGAAACGCCTGAGACCTGTATTCGCCGCGAAGCTTTCGAAGAGTCAGGCTGTACCGTTGATTCCTTGCAGCATCTTTTCAGTTTCTATCCTTCTGCCGGTGCCTGCTCGGAACTGTTTCATCTTTATGTCGCCCAGACTGAACTGCCTGAAGAAGGCGGTGTTTTTGGCATGCCGGATGAAGGGGAAAATATCCAGCTGCACATTCTGGATTATGCCGATATTCCGACCCTGCTGAGTAATGGTCGCCTTAGAAATGCACCTGTGATTATGGCGTTACAATGGCTACAACAGCATCAACAGGCTGTCCCGTCAGGTTTAAGGGGGCAGACATGACATCGGAACAATTCAATCCTGCATCGCTACAAGAATGGACCATTATCCAGATTTCTGACACCCATTTGATGGATCAGCCCAATCTGGAATTCGCGAATATGAATCCCGAGCAGAGCTTCCATGAAGTCATGCAGCATATTCAACATAATTTTCCAGAAATGGATGCACTCGTACATACCGGTGATCTGGCACAGGTGCCGGTCGCAGAAACCTATACGCGTTATTTAAAGTATATCCAGTCTTGCCAGATGCCCTATTACCAGATTCCGGGCAATCATGATGACATGAAGGTCTTCCCTTTTTATCAGGATCGAGATCAGGCACATGCGATCCATTTTGGCAACTGGACCCTGATTTTACTAAATAGTGCAGTCCAAGATCGGATAGATGGTTGGGTAGAACAGGTTCAACTGGAACAGCTGGACCAATTATTGCTTGAATATCATAATCAGCATGTGATCGTAGCTTGCCATCATCATCCTTTTGCGATGAAGTCACACTGGATTGACCAGCACCGGCTAAAGAATGCTGAAGACCTGAAAGATGTACTGGCTCGGCACCAGAATGTGAAGCTGGTTCTGTTTGGTCATGTGCATCAGGATTCTTGGAATGAATGGCAGGGTATCCAGTTTTTATCGACGCCATCGACCAGTGTTCAGTTCAAACCTAAGAGTAATGAATTCGCTCTAGACCAGGCAGCACCTGGCTATCGTGTATTACATTTGAAACAAAATGGGGAGTTCGATACACATATCGAACGTGTGGCCTTAAGCCAGCAAAATATTAATACCGAAATTTCAGGTTATTAACTTTGCATTTTATTTTTTTTGAATTACTTTATTGCAACCAAAGGAAATGTGATATCTATAATCCAGACATCAAAGACTATCAAAAAGCATAAAAAGTCTATATGATGACGACCCCCGTAGGAGGATAATCTTTCTACAGGGTGGATAAAAATTGCATATCACCATATTTTTTGCGTACTAACATACGCATATGATGAGGAATGCCCTAAATGGCGAATGACAACCAAAATCAAGTCTTAGATGAACAAACTGATGTTGTAGAGGAAAAACCTACAAAACGTGTGCGCAAATCTAAGCCGAAAACGACTGAGGGTGGTTCTACTGCTAGCTTATTTGGTATTGAACCTTATCAACCTAAAAAAAATGAAGAATACATGTCTGAAGGGCAGCTTGAACACTTCCGCCAAATCTTGATGGCATGGAAAGCTGAACTGATGTCAGAAGTTGATCGTACTTTAAATACGATGCAAGACGAAAACACTGCACTCCCTGATGTAAACGACCGTGCGACTCAGGAAGAAGAATTTGCCATCGAACTTCGTACTCGTGACCGTGAACGTAAACTGATCCGCAAAATCGAGCAATCTATCGAAGCGATTAAAAACGATGACTACGGTTTCTGTGAAACTTGTGGTATCGAAATTGGTCTGCGCCGTCTGGAAGCACGTCCAACTGCAACTTTATGTATCGACTGCAAAACTTTGGCAGAGATCAAAGAGAAGCAAAATAACGGTTAAGCATGTCTTTAAGTAATCCCTCCCTGACCCTCCCTTTATCAAAGGGAGGGAAAGCTGAAGAGAATTACGTGGGCCGGTTCGCGCCATCGCCAACCGGCCCTTTGCATTTTGGTTCCCTCATTACCGCAGTCGCTAGTTACTGCGATGCCAAAGCCCATCAGGGGCGCTGGCTAGTCCGTATTGAAGATACAGACATCCCGCGAATTTATCCCGGCAGCGAAGAACATATTTTGCGTGCCTTGGATGCTTTTGAATTCGAGCCAGATGGCGAAATCATTTATCAGAAAGATCGTCTGGATATTTACGAAAATGTGATCCAGCAACTGCGCCAGCAGGGTCTGGTTTATGCCTGCCAATGTACCCGCAAGATGTTGGGCTCCAATCATATTTACCAAGACACCTGTCGTGACTTAGGTTTGCCTTTTGAACATCAGGCAATTCGGGTCAAGGTCGAAAATGTTGAAATCTGTTTTGAAGATCGCCTGCAAGGCCGACACTGTTCACAGCTAAAAAAAGACTTGGGCGATTTTGTCTTAAAACGTCGTGATGGCATCATCAATTATCAGCTGGCAGTCGTAGTCGATGACTATTTGCAAGGCATGACCCATGTGGTACGTGGCGCAGACCTTTTGGACAACACGGAACGTCAGATTTACCTAGGTCAATTACTGGGTTATCCACGTTTAAGCTATATGCATTTACCACTGGCAATGAATGATCAGGGCCAGAAACTGTCCAAGCAAAATCTGGCCCAGGCACTGGATCTTGATCAAGCTCCCCAGCTCTTGCAAAAAGCACTTCAAGCCCTCTGTCAGGCGCCCGTAGAACTGGATCGCCCTGCTCGTATGCTCGAACAAGCCGTCGCACAATGGGATATTTCCCGAATCCCGCATACAACTGAGCTACAAGGTCACTATTTATAAAAGGGGGTTTTCAGTTAAGCTAAAAGTAATAATAAAGGCGAGTGAGGATCATAAAAATGTTTTTTATTTTTGGTATAGGACCGAAAACCAAAGTCATTGAGAAAAGTCAGTTTCTTTGTCCAGTCTGCCGAACCCGTTCTGGGTATGAACTCAAACAGCAGCGTAATTATTTTTCTTTATTTTTTATTCCGCTGATTCCACTTTCCAAGGCGAAAAGTGCTTTTGTGCGTTGCCTGAACTGTGGAACTGTCATGCCGAGCACAGTACTTGACCATGCTCAGCCCGATCCACAGCGTCCGTCTAATCTAGAAGCTTGATTCTTCCCGGCTTGGATTGACCTGCTGAGTCGTCGAATCAATTTTCAAAATCAAACTGATCATCACTGCACAAACAATAAGTGATGAACCGCCATAACTAATAAATGGCAGGGTCAAACCTTTGGTTGGCAATAGCCCCATATTCATCCCGGCGTTTACCAGAATCTGTAACAGGAAAATGATACTGATCCCATAAGCCAGATAACCTGCACGCAAGTACTGATGCTGCAAGGCACGATGCCCAATCCGGATGCAGCAGACCATCACGGTGAAGGACAGAATCAGAATAGTAGAAATACCCAAGAAACCAAATTCTTCCCCTAAGATCGCCAACATAAAGTCAGTATGCGCTTCCGGTAAATAAGACATTTTCTGGATACTGTGGCCTAGCCCTACTCCCGTCCATTCGCCACGACCAAAGGCCATTAAGGCATTGGAAAGCTGATAACCGGTACCAAGCGGATCTTCCCAGGGATTCGAGAAAGACAGTAAACGTTGTAAACGATAAGGTTCCAGAGCAATCGCAGCAGCAAACGCACCTAATAAGGTTATAAAAGCAACACCGAACTGAATCCAGGGTGCACCAGCCAGGAAGAATACACCGAGCATGGTCAGGGTAATAACCACCGTTGCACCCAAGTCAGGCTCAAGAATAATCAGGCCAACGGTTGCACCCATGATGGCACTTAAACGTACCAAGCCCTTGATATTATTACGAACCTCTTCAGCACGACGCACGACGTAGTCTGCGGTAAAAATCGCCATCATGATCTTGGCGACTTCGGAAGCTTGCAAGGTAAAACCGGCTACCCGAATCCAGCGCTTGGAGCCGTTTACCTCAGTCCCGACAAAGAGTACGGCGACCAGCAAAACAATAGTAATAATCCATAAAAAGAAAGTGTTATTGAACCAGACTTTTAATGGAACTTTATAGGCTAAAAAGGCTGCACCCGCCGCAACCAGAATCGAGATCGCATGCCGGGTTACATAGTGGAAAGCATTTTCATGCATCCGTTCAGCATAAGGCATGGATGCTGATGCCACCATGATCGAACCGATACACAGCAAAGCTAGTACACAAAAAATCAGTACATTACGCGGATTAACTTCAGCGGGGAGCTTAGGTACCCACTGCTGATAAAATTGATTAATTTTATTGATCGCAGTCTGAGCAAACTCAGCCATATCACGAATCCTTGTTATTCTTAATTGAGTTCATTCACATAGGCCACAAACTTACGACCACGTTGCGGATAACCGGAGAACATGTCAAAACTTGCACATGCAGGAGACAATAACACGACATCATGTGCCTGAGTGCGCTTCTGGCAAATTTCTACTGCTTCCTGCAGACTTTCCGCATGAATCAATTCAGTCGTACCCGCAATCGCTTCTTCAATAATTGGACGGTCCACACCAATTAATACAGCTATTTTTGCATACTTAGATAATGAGTCACGTAAAGCAGTAAAGTCCTGACCTTTACCCTGACCGCCAAGAATAATGGCAACTTTGCCACCTTGGGCTTCGATTGCCATGCCCAAGCCATCAAGTGCTGCCAGTGTTGCACCAATGTTGGTTCCTTTGGAGTCATTATAATAACGTACCCCATTGACTTCTTTAACAAATTCGCAGCGATGTTCCAAGCCTTTGAAGGTTTTTAACGTATCCAGCATAACGTCCATTGGCAGGCCAATTGCTTCACCTAAAGCTAAGCAAGCCAAGGCATTCGCCACATTATGGGTACCTTGAATGTACATGTCAGAACTTTTGAGCAGACGTTCACGACCACGTGCCAGCCAGATTGTGCCGTCTGTATCTTTGAGAATACCGTACTGGTTGATGTCCGGTGCATTCAAACCAAAGCTCTGCATTGGAGTTGCATCTGGAACCAGTGGACGGGTCAGTGAATCATCACGATTAAACACCACTTTTTTCACACCCTGGAAAATACGGTGTTTGGCGGTGTGATAACCCATCATGTCGCCATGACGATCCAGATGGTCTTCACTCATATTCAGAACAACAGCCACTTCAGCCTGCAAGTTTGATGTGGTTTCTAACTGGAAGCTCGACAACTCCAAAATATACAGTTCAGGATCATCTTTGGTCAGATCCAGTGCTGGACGACCAAGATTCCCCCCAACCGCCACTTTTTTACCCGCATTCGCTGCCATCAGACCGATTAAAGTAGTTACGGTACTTTTGGCATTGGAACCGGTAATGGCCACAATCGGTTTATCCGTCGCACGACGTAAAATCTGGATTTCACTCACCACAGGAATACCTTGACCTAGTGCTGCCTGGATTTCAGGCAGTTTCAGATCAAGTCCCGGGCTGATGATAATTTCTTCGGCAGAGAGCAACAAATTCTGGTCAAACTTGCCAAAACTGGTCTGTACTTCCGTAGGAATCTGGTCATGTCCCGGTGGGGTCGCTCTTGAGTCCGTTACTGCAACGCGGTAGCCTTGGTCATATAAGAAATTGACTGCTGCAACACCTGAAATCCCGAGTCCAGCAACGACTTTTAATCCACCACGTTGTATTAACATTTTCGCCCCATTTTCTGGTCTATTTTAAAACTGACGAAATGGTAGCACTTTGCTGTTTTGAATGCTTTTTCTGTTTTGACTTTCTCTGGCATTTTTTGTGTCAGGGCGTAAAAAAATATCGTTCAATCTTCATCTTTAATCGGTTTAATAATTAATAAATTTTTATTGGAGTCATCATGGGAATAAAAGTTAAGACTATGCTAGCCATAACTTGAAAGGAAAATCAGACAACGCTTCCATTCATATATAGAAAAATATTGGATTCTTCTTACCCAGATAAATCAATAAGTTTTTAAAAAATAAAAAAATGAGGGAGCTTATTTCTAAACTCCCTTACTCATTTACATACTCAGTTTTTATTCTCAAACGGAATGAAAGTTTACTTCCATTTCACTGCCTGAGCTTTAGGTTTTGTACTTGAGCTTTGTTCCGATGCCGGACAGGCGCAGTTACCGCCACAGCCACCAGCCATAGCCGGTTTTAACCATTTCGCCAGCGTATGCCAGCCTTTGGCTGCACAGGCATCAGACAACTTCTGGAAGACTGAGCGTGAGGTATTCGGAAATACCTTTTTAAATACCACGAGCGCACTCCAGACAACCAGTACCGCTACAATCAGAATTTCAATCATCTCAATCTCCCATTCACATGATCAGTCAGATCTAGCCAAGGTTTCCCTTCAGCCAGTTTAACCCAAATAATGTGATGCAATTTGATAAGTCAGGAATGACATGAAATATGCCAAACCAAACAAGTAGAAGGTCATAAAGCTGACCGTTTTCCATGAACCGGTTTCACGCTTCACAGTGGCTAAAGTCGCCAAACAATGCGGCGCATAGATAAACCAGACCAGTAGAGACAAGCCGGTCGCGATCGACCAGCCCAGATCACCACCGCCACTAATCAGTGCCGCCAGACCCTCAGACATGGCATCTTCATCGACTGCAGACAAGGCATAAACCGTACCCAATGCTGCCACGACAACTTCACGCGCTGCCATCGCCGGAATCAGTGCAATACAGATCTGCCAGTTAAAGCCCAATGGTGCAAAAATAGGTTGCATCACATGGCCGAGCATCCCGGCAAAGGAATAATCGATATCCGGTAAAGTTGCACCTTCTGGTGGCTGCGGGAACGTACACAGGAACCATAGCAGAATGGATAACGCAAAGATGATGCCGCCGACACGCTTCAAGAAAATTTTGCCGCGGTCCAGCAACCCAATCCAGACGTTTTTCACATCCGGGAAACGGTAACTTGGCAGCTCCATCAACAGCATGTGCTGAGACTTGTCTTTATGGAAAAATTTCAGGATAAAGGACACAATCAACGCACTTAGAATACCGGCCATATACAGACCAAATAACACCAGACCCTGCAGGTTCATGAAGCCCCACACGGTTTGCTCAGGAATGAAGGCTGCAATCAGCAAAGCATATACTGGCAGACGTGCTGAACAGGTCATCAGTGGCGCCACAAAAATCGTGGTCAAACGGTCACGTGGATCACTAATCGTTCTTGAAGCCATAATCCCCGGCACGGCACAGGCAAAGCTGGACAATAGAGGGATAAAAGCACGGCCTGAAAGACCTGCTTTAAACATCAATTTATCTAGCAGGAAGGCGGCACGTGGTAAATACCCGGACTCTTCCAAAACCAGAATAAAGAAGAACAGAATCAGAATCTGCGGCAGGAAGACTACCACTCCACCCGCACCGGCAATAATCCCGTCAACCACTAGGCTGTTTAATAAAGGATGAGCGATCAGTCCACCCATGTACTCGCCCAACCAGCCGAAGAAAGTTTCAATTCCGTCCATAAATGGCGCAGCCCAGGCAAAGACCGCCTGAAACACCACAAACATCATGATGGCTAGACTAAGCAGGCCCAATACCGGATGCAGGAATATCTTGTCCAGGAAATCAGTACGTTTATCTTCCTGATCGGCATAATTCACCACATCTTTCAGAATGCTGGCAATCTGATGATGGTGATCGCCACTCAAACCGCTGAGTTCAGTTTGCGGAGCAGAAAACTTGTTTTTATCCAGTGCATTTTTCAGGTTTTCAATGCCTGAAGTACGCACGGCAACGGTCTCAACCACTGGCACACCCAGACGTTCAGACAGTTTCTGGGTATTAATCTGCATCCCGCGACGGCGTGCTTCATCCATCATGTTCAGCACCACCAGCATTGGACGACCCAGCTGAATCATTTCCAGTACCAGTCCCAGATGCAGTTTTAGGTTGGTTGCATCTACAACGCACAGGAAAGTATCCTGCTGGCCTTCTTCTGCAATTTTACCCTGAACCACATTACGGGTAATTTCTTCGTCCGGGCTGGTCGCATCCAGACTATAAGTTCCTGGCAGATCCAGTACGCGTACCGGTTTGCCTGAAGGAAGCGTAAAATTCCCGACTTTACGCTCAACCGTAACCCCGGCATAGTTGCCGACTTTTTGACGAGATCCGGTTAAATGGTTAAATAAAGAAGTTTTACCGCAGTTTGGGTTACCGACAAGGGCAATACGTAAGGTATCACTCATGCCGCGACTCCCTGTTCAATTTCAATCTTGGCCGCTTCCGATTTTCGTAAAGCAAAACGCGTAAACCCCACCTGAATAAGAATCGGATCCCCACCAAAAATACCTTTGGTAATGACTTGTACCTGTGTCCCTGGTACAAAACCTAAAGTTTCCAAGCGACTGGCCACAACATCGTGGGAAGCGCCTTTACCATCAGTAGTTCGATTAACTTTTCGAATGATGGCAGTTTGTTTTGCTTTCAAATCAGACAAACGCACCGTGAAAATTCCTAAGACTTTTGTACAGTATACAAACAAATGAGAATAATTAACAAATAAGTATTAATTACATTTCTTCTTGGCTGTATAGCACATCGACATGTCAGTAAAATTAAACTAGAGTGGAGAATAGCAATCAGGCTTCTCGCTTTAAAAATTATCTTTATTAAACATCATGCTGAATAAAAAACCTCGCATTCCTAGTCCAGTTCAGATTCCTGAAGCTTTCAGTTACTTACAGGGTTTTCGTGATTATCTGATTGCCCAGACAGTGAGCCCTCATACCCGAAATGCCTATTTGTCTGATCTGATCCAGTGTGCTGAATGTCTGGTTAAACCTTTACCAGAATGGAACCATGATGATATTTCCGATGTGCTGATTGAACTAACCAAACAGCAAAAAAGTCCACGTTCAATTGCACGATGTTTGTCCGCCTTACGTTCTTTTTATAAATTCCTGCGGGAACAAAAACTGCGGAGTGACAATCCGGTTGCTGCCCATAAAACACCAAAACTGGGCCGTGCCCTGCCCAAAGACCTGTCTGAAGCTGATGTCGAAGCGCTGATTCATGCACCTGATATTAATACTGCCCTTGGTTTACGTGATCGTGCCATGTTTGAAGTGCTTTATGCGTGCGGTTTACGGGTGACGGAACTGATTAATCTGCGTCTGGATCTGATTAATTTAAAACAGGGCTATTTGCGTATTGTCGGTAAAGGCAATAAAGAACGTCTAGTGCCGATGGGACAGATGGCCTGTGAATGGGTAGAAAAATATTTACAGGAAGCACGTCCGCAACTTTATAAGACAGCGACTGATTATCTGTTTCTCACCCAGCATGGTGGGATCATGAGCCGGCAGAATTTCTGGTATGCCATTAAACGCTACGCACTACAAGCCGGAATTCAGGCTGAACTGTCTCCACATACTTTGCGCCATGCCTTCGCCACGCATTTACTTAATCATGGCGCTGACTTACGGGTAGTACAAATGTTGCTAGGTCATAGTGATTTATCCACCACACAGATCTATACCCATGTGGCACAAGTTAGAATGCAGCAACTGCATGCAACCCATCATCCACGGGCTTAAGAGCTGATTTGAATAGAATAAACTGAGAAGTTTGACGTAGCTCTATCTTTTTTTGCTATGCTAATGCTCTGTTTTTAGTCCAAGAAAAAAAAGGGTTATTATGACATTTGCCCGCACCAAAATTTTTATCGCTTGTCTGCTTGCTACCGGTCTGGGACTGAGCGCATGTTCCAATTCCAATAATTCAGATAAAAAGCAAGATACGCTTACAGCAAGTGCACCGGCGACGGGTGAAGCCTCTAACCTTAGCGAACGTAATGCACAGCAACGCCTGATTTCAACGCTCGAAGGTCATTTCAAAAAAGCGGGAATTAACGCAAAAATCACGGGTATTAAAACCACTGAAGTACCCAACATGTCATGGGTCAGCCTGGAAGGTATGGCACCCGTCTATGTGACAAATGATGGCAAATATCTGATTCAGGGCGATGTCATTCGCCTTGGAGATAAAGAGCTGCACAATGTCAGTGAAACTTTGCAATCTGACGTCAACAAGAAAATCTTTGCAAACCTTAAAGCGGAAGACCTGCTGATTTATCCAGCCAAAGGCAAAACCAAGCATGTGATCTATGTCTTTACCGATGTCAGCTGTCCGTATTGTCACAAATTCCATGAACAAATGGATGAAATGAACAGCAAAGGCATCGAAGTACGCTATATTGCCTGGCCACGTGGCGAGCAGCATATGCCTGCCATGGAAGCCATCTGGTGTAATTCCGATCGTCGTGCAGCCTTCGACCAAGCCATTGCCGGTGGATCTATTACACCAACGACTTGTAAAAATCCTGTGAAAGATCAATATCAAATGGGTCTTAATATTGGTGTCAATGGTACGCCGGGCGTATACAGTTCTGAAGGACTTTACCTCGGTGGCTATATGAGTACATCAGAATTATTGAATCGACTTAAATAACTCATTTTAATTAGTTATTTAACTTTATTTTATAGATGAAGATATTCTGAAATGACCCTAGAGTCAGGCCGCTTTTTTAGCTATGATCTAGGCTCTCGTAAAAAACTGTTTATATTTGGAGTGTGACGTGAAACCAGTTCGTCTGGCAATCCTCGGTCTTGGTACTGTGGGTGGTGGTGCCCTTAAACTATTAAAAGAAAATGCTGCTGAGATTAAACGTCGCACCGGTCGTGAAATTCAAATTACCCATGTTGGTACGCGTCGTCCGCGTCCTGATCTGGATCTACCTGAATCAGTCAAACAAAGTGCAGATCTGCTCGACATCGTACGTCAACCTGATGTAGATGTGGTGGTGGAAGTCATGGGCGGTATTCACCCTGCTTATGAAGTGATTAAAGAAGCCATTTTGCATGGCAAACAGGTCGTGACTGCCAACAAGGCCCTATTGGCTGAACACGGGAATGAACTGTTCAAACTTGCCGATGACAACGCTGTGCAAATTGCTTACGAGGCAGCGGTGGCTGGCGGCATTCCAATTATTAAAGTGATGCGTGAAGGTCTGGCAGCCAACAAGATTGACTGGCTGGCTGGCATCATCAACGGTACAGGCAACTTCATCCTGACTGAAATGCGAGATAAAGGCCGTGCCTTTGCTGATGTACTGAAAGAAGCACAAGAACTGGGTTATGCAGAAGCTGATCCAACCTTTGACGTTGAAGGCATCGATGCAGCACATAAACTGACATTACTGGCCTCTATTGCTTTTGGTATTCCGTTGCAGTTTGATAAAGTCTTTACTGAAGGCATTAGCAAAATTACTGCACAAGACGTGAAATATGCTGAAGACTTGGGCTTCCGTATCAAACACCTCGGTATTGCCCGTCGTGCTGAAACCGGTATTGAACTCCGCGTACATCCTACTCTGATTCCTGAAGAGCAATTGATCGCTAATGTGAATGGTGTGAAAAATGCAGTTCTGGTTCAAGCCAATGCGGTTGGTCCTACACTGTATTACGGTGCGGGTGCTGGCGCGGGCCCTACAGCTTCTGCAGTAGTTGCAGATGTCGTGGATATCGTACGTGATATTTCTTATACTGAAGATGGTGCTGGTACAATTCCACAACTGGCTTTTGAAAGTTTAAGTGACCTGCCAATCCTGCCACGTGAAGAAATGACGACTGGATACTACATCCGGATCAATGCTGAGGATCAGACCGGAGTACTGGCTGAAGTAACCTCTATTCTAAGCCGCGAAGGCATCAGTATTGATGCAATTCTGCAGCAGTCACGTCTGAAAGATCTTATTCCTATCGTGATCCTGACTGATCCAGTCAAGGAAGCGAAAATGGATGAAGCGTTAAAACAAATTCAAGCTCTTCCTGTCATTCATGGCGAAATTGTACGAATTCGTTTAGAATCGCTTGATAATTAATCGGGTCGAGGGGACACTCTCCCCTTGCCAAGCTCTACACACAATTGGAACATCATCATGTCGAATGCCAATCGTTATACTGGTTTAGTTGACCGCTATCGCGACCGTTTACCAGTGTCTGCAACTACTAAAGCCGTTTCTCTGGGTGAAGGTAACACGCCACTGATTAAGCTTGCGAATATTCCGCGCATTATTGGCAAAAATGTTGAAATTTATGTGAAGTACGAGGGCTTAAACCCGACTGGTTCATTTAAAGACCGTGGTATGACCATGGCGGTAACAAAAGCGGTTGAAGAAGGCTCTAAAGCGATTATCTGTGCTTCTACAGGTAATACGTCAGCAGCTGCAGCAGCTTATGCAGCGCGTGCAGGTATCAAGGCGTTTGTTTTAATCCCAGAAGGCAAAATTGCGATGGGTAAAATGGCGCAAGCGATGATGTATGGTGCGATCACCATGCAAATCCGCGGTAACTTCGATGACGGTATGCGTCTGGTAAAAGAAATCGCTGACAAAGCACCTGTCACTATCGTGAACTCAATCAACCCATACCGTCTGCAAGGTCAAAAAACCATTGCTTACGAAATCGTGGATGAATTGGGCCGTGCACCAGATTACCACTGCCTGCCTGTAGGTAATGCGGGTAACATTACTGCGCACTGGATGGGTTATACCGAAGCGGTTGCAAATCAGCCTGCTGGCGAGTTTGAGCAAGTGGTTTACGACGCTGCTACTGATGCCTTCACTGGTCCTAAACCTGAAGGTCTGCCAACAATGGTAGGTTACCAGGCTTCTGGTGCTGCACCTTTCCTTCGTGGTGCACCTGTTG
Organism: Acinetobacter sp. YH16031; assembly: GCF_013417335.1. NCBI lineage: Bacteria > Pseudomonadati > Pseudomonadota > Gammaproteobacteria > Moraxellales > Moraxellaceae > Acinetobacter > Acinetobacter sp. YH16031. The sequence goes on along the minus strand of NZ_VPED01000027.1, from coordinate 21,524 downwards.
AAAATCCTGAGACTGTTGCAACTGCAATCCGTATCGGTAATCCACAAAGCTGGAACCATGCGAAAGCGGTTGTTCGTGATTCTAAAGGCTGGTTCGATGAACTGACTGATGCCGAGATTCTGGAAGCGCAACGTCTTCTTTCTATGTATGAAGGCGTATTCGTAGAACCTGCATCTGCAGCTTCAATCGGTGGCGCAATCCGTGACATTAAAGCAGGTAAAATTGCTGAAGGTTCTGTGATCGTGTGTACCGTAACTGGTAACGGTCTGAAAGATCCGGATACTGCGATCAAACAATGTTCTGATGCCGTAATGCTGTCTATCGACGCAACTTTAGAACAGGTTCGTGAATCTATTCTTTCTAATATGTAAGATACAGAATCAAAAAAGCCCTGCAATTGCAGGGCTTTTTATATGCGCTTAGAAAAGATTAAACACGTTGTTTAGGCAGGCTAGACACCCAGGTCATGAGACGAGTCGCATCATTGGTCCGTGCAGCAGTTGAATCCGCACCTAATACCACGACCACTACAGGACGGTTATTCAAGGTCGTGTGCATGACGACACAACGTCCTGCTTCATTAATATAACCGGTTTTAGACAGATTGATATTCCAGCCACCATTTCGTACCAGTGAATTGGTGTTGTTCGATTTCAATACACGGTAACCCAAGTTGAAATCATAGCTGGCAGTCGTAGAGAACTGACGGATCAGACCATACTGTGAAGCGGTATTCACCAGAATCCCCAAATCGCGTGCAGAAGACACATTGCCAGGATGCAGGCCGGTAGATTCCATATAGTGGGTTGAATTCATGCCCAGCTCTTTAGCTTTGGCATTCATCTTCGCAATGAAGGCTGCACGACCACCTGGATACGTACGCGCCAATGCGGCTGCAGCCGGGTTCTCAGACTTCATCAAAGCAAATAATAAGGCTTCAGCACGATTCATGCTGTCCCCGGCTCTTAAGGTAGAACTTGAGCTCTTACAGCCTGCACAGGAAAAATCAGCCTGTTGCAGGGTAATTTTTTCAGACATATTCAAACGCGCATCTGAAATCACTACTGCAGTCATCAATTTAGTAATCGACGCAATCGGGTAAGCATTATTGGTATTTTTACTGAATAACACTTCACCCGTCTGTGAATCCATCACCAGAGCTGCACGCGCACTTACAGCAGGTTGATTAATAAAATGACTATTATCAATAATCTGCACAGGTTTTGTCGGTACTGGTGCTGGTGCGCCGCCCTGACGAATCGTCGTCGTAACAGTTGCTGAACCTGGTGGTGAAGGTTCTGCAGCAGATACGCTCAAATTATCATTCATGAGCTGATTGACTTCATCAGAAGACCAGCTGATGCTGGATCCGCCCTCTGTTGTGCCAGAATTCATAATGATTTCAGCAAAACTTGTCGTGCTCATGCTGATTAACACGGACAGGCCGAGTAGATGCCTTAAAGACTTGTTTATTTTCTTCACTATTCCTTCACTCAACTAACAGAGGTAAGATTGATTTGCGTATTACCTCTAATATGCCTTACATTTAAACACAATGCCGAACATTTTTTGTTCTTGACACTATGTGATAAGTTTCAGATTTAATCTGCGAATAGGATTGCTAATTTTGTAGTTTCATTGCAAGCTTATTTTGCTTTATGTAACAAAAAAATGATTTTTTAATGAGGGAGAGTCTAGGTGATCACAGTTTTAGTTGTCGACGACCATGAATTAGTTCGTACTGGAATTTGCAGAATGCTGGAAGACCATGCGGATGTTCAGGTGATTGGACAGGCTGAATCTGGTGAAGAAGCAATTACCCTCGTCCGTCAGCATCATCCCAATGTGGTTCTATTAGATGTCAACATGCCAGGTATCGGTGGTGTAGAAACCACACGCCGTTTACTACAGACTGCTCCTGAAACCAAAGTTCTTGCGGTGAGTGGTTTGGCTGAAGAACCTTATCCCTCTCTTTTACTTAAGGCAGGGGCCAAAGGTTATATCACCAAGGGTGCACCTGTATCAGAGATGGTTCGTGCCATCAATAAAGTCATGCAGGGCGGTAAATATTTCAGTGCTGATATCGCAGAACAGTTGGCTAGCTCCTACCTGTCTGATACACAGCAGTCTCCTTTCGACGCATTGTCTGAACGTGAAATGCAGGTAGCCATGATGGTAGTGAACTGTATCAGCGCGCAGGAAATTGCCGACAAGCTGTTTGTAAGTGTTAAAACAGTCAATACTTACCGTTACCGGATCTTCGAAAAACTCAATATCGATAGTGATGTTAAACTGACCCATCTTGCAATGCGCTATGGCCTGATTAAACCTTAATTTAACCCTCTGCTTAATGCGGTTCCTATGGCGCAAACATCCAGTTATTCTGAACTGAATCAATATCATCTGGGCCTATGGTATAGCGCCTACCGCCTGATTATCAGCACGGGTCTGTTGTTGATTTTTCTGCTGACTTATCCTGATATGACTGCGGATTATCAGTATCCTAAACTCTATCACTATGCCTTAATAATTGGCGTCGCCGTCAATACTGTGCAGCTGTTTACGCTGAGATGGGTAAAGCGCCTGATTCAGCCACAGTTCATTCTGATTTTTGCCAGCGATGTCTTTTTTCTGAGTTTATTGACCTTGGCCAGTCAGGGTCCAAATGTCCATCTCGGACTGATTTTTGTTATTACCATTTTTTCAGCCTCATTATTACTGGATGCCAAGAAGGCCCTGATCATCACCCTGATTGCGGTGATTAGTATCATCTACCAGCATTTTATCGGCAGTATTTTCGCTTTCTCCTCGCTTACCAATATCGGCAACAGTGCCCTGCTGGCCTTTCTGTTTTTTGTCGTCTATGGCTCGGGACAAATTGCGGTACGGCGCTTTCAGATTCTGGAAAACCTGAATTTTTCTCAATCGCTAGAACTATATCGCTTACAGAATATTAACCGCTATATTCTGGAACAGATTGAAACTGGTTATCTGGTCTTAGATGAGAATTACCATGTGGTGCTCAGCAATCCAGCTGCCTGTCATCTGCTGGGCATTGAGCCAATGTATGCCCATGAAAGGTTTTCGTTATACCAATCTCAAAATGACTTATTTGAACTGATCCGTTTTGAAAATCTAGAAAATGGCGAGCGGTTTCAATTTGAATCCCAGCAGAGTCGTTATAATATTCATGTGCAGGTACAAAAGCTGATTGTGCCGCACCAGACTCTGACTCTCCTCGTGCTGCAAGATGCCCGCAAACTTAATCAGCAGGTGCAACAGTTAAAGCTTGCTGCTCTAGGCCAGCTTTCCGCCAGTATTGCCCATGAAATTCGCAATCCTCTGGCTGCCATTGTACAGGCCAATGATCTTTATCTCGATTCTGAACCTGAACAGCAACAGGTCCTGCATCAGATGATCAGCCGACAGGCTACCCGGATTGACCGGATTATCCAAGACACCCTGAATATGGTGAAGAATAAAGAAACCCATCCGGTCGTGATTCAGCTGAATGAGTTTATGCCACTGTTTATTCAGGAAGATTTAGCAGATGTGGCGGACCAGATTCAATTTAATATTGATGCACCACTGGCAATTCAGTTCGATGAAGCCCAGTTACGTCAGATTCTGATTAATCTGATTCGTAATGCTATCCGGCATAATTCACCGGATTCACCCCATATTCAATTGAATATTCACCCATATGAACATAAGGTATGGATAGATGTCCGGGATTTTGGCTCTGGTGTTGCCACCCATGATCAGGAATTATTATTTAAACCTTTTTTCAGCACATCTATCCATGGAACGGGACTCGGACTATATTTATCACACAGTTTTTGTGAAGCCAATCAGGCACAACTCAACTACATTTCACAAGAACAGGGCGCATGCTTTCGGATTAGCTGTCAACGTGTGACAGCATAAAAGGAATAAGGGGAAATATTGTGGAACAACAACCACTGGTCTTATTGGTGGATGATGAGGAAGATCTGTGTACCCTCATGCAAATGTCATTGATGCGCATGGGAATCCGTACGCATATTGCCCATCGTCTGGAAGATGCAAAAAAATTTCTGACAGATCATCAATATGATGCATGTCTGACGGATCTAAATCTTCCTGATGGCAATGGTCTGCAATTACTGGACTGGATTAACCAGCATTCCCCTCACCTTCCGGTAGCTGTTCTAACGGCCTATGGCAATATGGATATTGCTATTGCTGCACTCAAGGCAGGTGCATTTGACTTTGTCAGCAAACCGATCAATCAAAAGCATCTAGAACAACTGCTGCAAAAAGCACTGAATAAACCAGTAGACTATTATCAGAATAATTCCAATGATTCACTAGAACATAAATTGCTGATTGGGCAATCCCTGCCTATTCAGCAATTACGTGTTACCTTGAAAAAAATTGCCCGTTCTCAGGCTCCGGTATTTATTACTGGCGAATCAGGGACCGGGAAAGAAGTGGTGGCCAATCTGGTCCATCGTCTCAGCAATCGCAATGAAGGACCTTTTATCGCAATTAACTGCGGCGCGATTCCGACCGAACTAATGGAAAGCGAACTATTTGGCCATAAGAAAGGCAGCTTTACGGGTGCGACACAGGACAAACAAGGACTAATTCAGTCTGCCCATGGAGGTAGTCTGTTCTTAGATGAGATTGCTGAATTACCCCTGTCTATGCAGGTCAAACTGCTACGTGCAGTTCAGGAAAAACGCATTCGTCCAGTCGGTTCTGATACTGAAATTGATGTCGATTTCCGTGTTATTAGCGCCAGCCATCAGGATCTCGATGCGCTGGTACAACAAGGCAAATTTCGTCAGGACCTATTCTTCCGTATTCATGTGATGGATCTGGTCTTACCACCATTGCGTGAGCGCGGCCAGGATATTCTGCTCCTCGCTGAGCATTTTATTCAAAAGATCTGCCAGGAATGGGAGATTCCTGCGAAAAAACTGACGGAACGGAGCAAGGAATTTTTACTGGAGCAATATTATCCGGGCAATGTGCGTGAACTGCGCAATATCATTGAACGTGCCATTACTTTGAGTGATGAAGATAAGATTGACCTTCAGCATTTGCAAACTGCTCCACTGCGTCATACGGTATCCGTCCAATCAGAAACGGCAAATCTGGCAGAGCCGACCTCATCTACGGATCAGATCATTATTCCCAAGAAACTCCCCGAGGAAGGTCTGGAACTGTATTTAGAAAAGATTGAAAAAGAAATTCTGCTGAATGCTTTGAATCTGACGCATTGGAATCGTACATTGGCCGCCAAAAAACTCGGTATGTCGTTTCGCTCTTTACGTTACCGTCTGAAAAAATTTGGACTGGATACCGAAGAAGAGGAATAATTATTTTTGCAGGAGCAGCAAGTCTGTGACGTGCTCCAGATAGCTCTCCTCACGCGCATCCTGACCGAGAGGATAGGTGAAATGTGGCTGAATCCCCTGTCCTTCGATCATATTGCCGCTCGGGCTAAAGTATTGCGACACCGTCATCTGCAAAGCGGAACCATTGCTCAAAGGAAACAGTTTCTGTACCACCCCTTTGCCATAGCTCTTTTCCCCTACCACCCAGGCACGATTATGTTCTTTCAGAGCAGCAGTAAATACTTCTGCAGCAGAAGCGGAACGGTTATTGATCAGAATCCCGACTTTCAGGTTCTGAAACTCAATTCCTGGTAGTGCCTGAAATTGCTGATTGCCTTCAGAACGACTCTTAGTCGAAACAATAATACCCTGATTCAGAAATAAATCTGCCGATTCAACAGCTGCGGACAATAAACCACCGGGATTATTACGCAGATCAAACAGCACCGCTTTCAGGCGATTAGTTGAATAACTTTCAATAATCCGTTTGATTTCATTAGCGGTATCCTGCTGGAAGACCTTGACCTGCAGCACCAGAACCTGATTGCTGTGTAGGGTCGATTTAATCTCGGTATCCACTTTAGTATTGCGAACCAATGTGATTGGAACACTTTGCGCAGAAAGCTGTAGCGTTAAAGTAGAGCCAATAGCACCAGTCAATAAATCTCGCACCTGCTCACGTTTCAGTGTACTCAAGACCTGATCATCAATCTTGTAAACTGTGACACCATTGCGAAGGCCTTGCTTGGCAGAGTCAGCATCCGGACTCAAGCCTTGTACCATCCATTGTTTTAACTGCGGATTAAAGTGCAGATCAAAATCAATACTGGCCAAATCACCTTCGGTATATTCACGTAGCTGCTTATAGTCTTCAGGAGATAAATAGCGGGAATAGCGGTCTAAGCCACTTACCAGACCTTGAATGGCCTGCTGGAAAAGCACATCGTCATTTTTGTCTTGAATATAATTATCTTTGACGATGCCATAAATCTGAACAAATTCCTGGATGGATGTAACAGGAATTTCATTATAGACCTGTTCATCCATTTCCAGTTCATCGAGTGCCATCTCGGTCGAAACAGCACTCCAGGCGGAATGACTCAAACACATCAGTAAGCAGAATAAGACTACAGACTTGCCATGTGTTTTTATCATTCTTATACCTGTTTTATAAAAGATTAAGCGTGCAGCTCAATAAGATTGCGACCCTGCATTTCAGCTGGTACCGGAATTTGCATCAAGTTCAGCAGGGTTGGTGCGACATCAGCCAATACGCCACCTTCTGCGATTGTTGCAGAGCTTGGACCCACATAGATAAATGGAACCAGTTCAGTGGTATGCTGGGTATGCACTTGACCGCTCTGATAATCCTGCATCTGCTCCACATTACCATGGTCTGCAGTAATAATCATATGACCTTTTTTCGCCATCACAGCTTCATAAACTCGGCCTAAGCAAGTATCCACGGCTTCAACGGCTTTCACTGCTGCATCAAATACACCTGTATGACCGACCATATCACCATTGGCATAGTTTACAACCAGTAGGTCAAACTCGCCTGAATTGATCGCTGCCACCAGTTCATCTGTTACTTCATAGGCACTCATTTCCGGTTTCAGGTCATAAGTCGCAACATTTGGAGATGGGATCAGGATACGTTTTTCACCTGGATATTCATCTTCACGGCCACCGCTAAAGAAGAAAGTTACATGCGCATATTTCTCAGTTTCTGCAATACGTAGCTGAGTTTTACCCAGGTTCGACAGATACTCACCTAAAGAATTTACCAGCGCTTCTGGCATATAGGCTACTGGTGCATCAATGGTCGCCTGATAACGGGTCAACATTACGAATTTCGCCAGATTCGGTACAACCTTACGTTCAAAACCGGCAAAATCTTTTTCAACAAAGGCACGAGTCAATTCACGGGCACGGTCAGCACGGAAGTTCATGAATACGACGCTGTCGCCATCCTGAATCTTCACAGTGTCGCCAATGCGAGTCGCTTTTACGAATTCATCTGATTCCTCTGCAGCATAAGCCTGTTCCAGACCTTCAACTGCAGTAGCTGCAGTACGCATTGCTTCACCTTCAGTCAGCAGACGATACGCTTGCTCTACACGATCCCAACGGTTGTCACGATCCATGGCAAAATAACGACCGATCATGCTGACAATACGACCCTGGCCCGGATATTGAGCAAATAATGCATCCAGTTTTTCTAAAGAGGGTTGCGCACTTTTTGGTGGTGTATCACGGCCATCGAGGAACGCATGCAGATAAACCTGAGCACCGCGTTTTAAAGCCAGTTCAGCCATCGCCACGATATGATCTTCGTGTGAGTGCACACCGCCTTCAGACAACAGACCCATAATGTGGACTGCGCCATTTGCTGCTTTGGCTTTCTCAACCGCATCTACCAGCACTTCATGCTCGAAGAAAGCCCCAGTACGGATATCTTTGGTAATACGGGTAAAGTCCTGATACAGCACACGGCCAGCACCAAGATTCATATGACCGACTTCAGAGTTCCCCATCTGACCATCAGGCAGGCCGACATCTTCACCTGAACCTGAGATCAAACCATGCGGATGCTTTTCCTGCATAGCAGTTAAATTTGGTCGTTTAGCCGCTAAAAACGCATTGTCTTCGACCGCTTCGCGATGACCCACACCATCCATAATCACCAACACGTGAGGGATTTTGCCAGCAGTTGCATCCGTCATAATGAAATACTCTTTTCGTCTACGAATTAATCGCTCTAGTTTACCGAATTTTGCAAAAAGAGGCCATGACCAGACGATGGTTTAAGCCTCTTGTTGCGATTGATTTCTTCTATTTTCCTGTAGTTTAGCGGGCCCGATGGAGCAAGTAGCCGCCAATAGCAAACATCAGCAAAATAGGAATAAATACAAACCATGCCGGTGACGGCGCATAGACCAGACTGGCATAACCGAGAAAATCCTGCAGATAGAAGAAGCCTAACCCTGCGAATAACGCAATCACCAAACGGAAGCCCATCGATTGCTGACGCAATGGCCCAAAGATAAATGAACAGGCAATCACTACCAGCGCAATCAGGGCAAATGGCGAACCGACTTTCTGCCAGAAGGCCAGGTGATAGGTTTTAGGTACCTGACTATATTCATGCATATAGCTCATAAAGCTCACTAACTGACTTGGTGATAAATCTTCCGGATCAATCGTGACCATATGCACATATTTCGGCTGCAAAGCCAAAGCCAGTGGTTGCTCATCATGCTGTACCAGTGTCGCATTGCCGTTTTGTAAAATATCAAACTGTTCTGTGCTATCTAGTTTCCAAGCCCCATCTTTGACGAATTCACCCTGCTTGGCATCCAGAGTACCCCGCAGTCGGTAATTGTCATCAAAGTCCAGCATCTGTACATTTTTCAGCTGGCCCTTGGCGTTGGCATAATCAATATAGATAAAGCGATTACCCTCACGCGTCCAGTAACCTTTCACTTCACCAATTTTGACTGGCTTGTTATAGCTTTTGACTGCTTTGGCCTGTTCATTGGTATATGGAATCACCCACTCGCTCAGGGCAAACGATAATACGACCAATAGCAATGCTGAACGGATCACCCAGCCGACAATCCGCCACAGACTGACTCCGACTGAACGCATTATGATCAGTTCACTATTGGAAGCCAATGTACCTAAACCGAGTACCGCGCCAATCAGTGCCGAAATTGGCAGGATTTCATAAAGATAATTCGGTGCCCCCCAGAGTACATATTTCAAGGCATCCCAGGCACCATAGCCTTCTTTCAGGGAACCCAATTCACCTAAATACGTAAATAAGACCTGCAGACCTGAAAGAACAGCGGTTGCCCCAAGCATCGCCAGCGCGGTGGTTCCGGTCACATGTTTGGCAACTATACGACGTGCTAACATTGTTAAGACCTCACTCGCTGAATCCGTTTTTTAATTTTTGGCGCCAAATTCTGTTTACGTGAGAACAATGCACCGGCTATGGCATATATGATCAGGACCAATGGATAAGCCCAAATGCCCATTTCCGCCTTGCTGACCCGGGTTTTGATCGCCATCAGGGCGACGATCAGGCTGGCAAAGATCATCAGTGCCGGGAATAATTTGAGATAGCGACCTTGACGTGGGCTCACTTCAGACAGGGCTACAGACAAAATCAGGGCAATTACAATGGCAAATGGTACAAAGACACGCCAGCCAAGCTCACTGGCTACCACCGGATCCTGACGGTTTTTCCAAAGCTGTCCGGTCGGCAAGGCCTCGACTTCATCACTGGCCAGTTCTGCTTCTTTATCACTTTCGATCCGTAAACGATAGCTTTCAAATTCAGCCTGGGTATATTGCGGCGTGCCTGGATAAATTTCATAGCGGCGGCCATTGACGAGATCGACCACATTGGCCGCATCATTCGGCATTTCAATTCGGGTCGCTTCCTGCGCCAGAATCATCACATCTGGCTTGCCTTCTTTTTCCGCACGCTGATAGAAGAAGATATCTTTCAGGTTTTTGCGATCTTCGGATAGATCTCCGGCATAAATGGTATAAGGTCCGGAAGAGATAAATTCTTTGGGCCGAACCAGATCAAAGCCGGTTCGTACTGCCTGCTCACTGGTCAAGGCTTCGAACTGTCGAATCCCCCACGGTGAAGCCCACAACATGAGAAAGCCTTGTGCAAGGAGATAGACCAAAGTCATCGGAATCAAAAGACGTGCCAGCTGATGCCGGCTAATTCCGCTACCATTTAAGACCGCCATCTCATGATCAACATAGAGACGACCAAAGACCAGCATTAAGCCAATAAAGAACCCAAGTGGAAGAATCAAGGTCAGGAATTCAGGCAAACGATAACCAATGATGCTGAACAGGATTCCAGCATCCAGACGCCCCTGTGCGGCCACACCAAAATACTTGATCAAACGACCGCCCATCATGATAAGGGTCAGTAAGGCAATCACCACCAAGGAGGTCGATACCACTTGCTTGACCAGATAACGCCGAATAATCAAATTAGTTCTTCCAAAATGAGCTCCATAAAACGAGTGCTAGTTTACCCGAATAGCAAAAATATAAAACCTAGGTGGCTCTGCCCATTGAAAATCTATTCGGATAAATGTTTCAATGCTTGAATGATTTGCAAATCTAAACAGGCGTGAAAACAAGATATGAACCTTACAATTAATACGTCATTCCCAGAGAATGGATCAAGTCAATCTTTGTTGATTTTAGTCGACTCAGAACAGATTCAGAGCGCTGCATCAACATACCAAATCAACAGCCTAGATACATTAATTGAAGCATCTCAATTCAAGGCTGGTCTGGCAGAAAGTTTAAGCCTGATTGGACAGGTCAGCCAGTCTCAGCATGCGGCCCTGATCGGCCTCGGCAAGACTGCCGAATTACAAGCGGGAAAACTGGCGAAAATTGCCCAAGCCATTATTAAAGGCTCTCAAAAAAAATTCAAACAGATTTCTGTTGATCTGACACAACTTCCACAAGAATTGCACTATCTGTTTGCATTGGCTTTAACTCAAGCCAGCTACGGCTATGACGAATACAAGTCAAAAAAGAACGAATTTATTCTGCAGCAGATTGATTTCATCGCTGCCGAAACTCCGCTAACAGCTGAACAGTTGCAATTGATTCAGGCCATTCAGACTGGTCAGAATCTGGCGCGTGATCTGGGTAATCGTCCTGGCAATATTTGTTTCCCAGAATATCTGGCAGAACAGGCGCAAGCGCTGGCGGCTCAATATCCGGACCTGCTTAAAGTAACTGTACTTAATGAACAGCAAATGGCTGACCTTGGTATGGGTGCCTTCCTTGCAGTTAGCAAAGGTTCAGACCGTCCAGGCCGTATTATTACAATTGAATATCTGGCTCATCGTGAAGAAGCACCAGTTGTATTACTGGGTAAAGGCATTACTTTTGATACCGGCGGTATTTCATTAAAACCAGGCGCTGGCATGGATGAAATGAAATACGATATGTGCGGTGCAGCTTCAGTTCTGGGCACGCTTCGTGCACTATGCGAATCTCGTTTACCAATTCATGTGGTAGGTGCGATTGCTGCAGCGGAAAATATGCCATCGGGCAAAGCTACCCGTCCAGGTGACATCGTAACCACCATGAGTGGTCAAACTGTTGAAATTTTAAATACTGATGCTGAAGGCCGTCTGGTACTCTGTGATGCGCTAACTTATGTGAAACGCTTCAACCCTGCCCTGGTGATTGATATTGCAACTCTAACCGGTGCTTGTGTAGTGGCCTTAGGTTCAGTCTTGACCGGTATGTTTACGCCAGACAATGAGCTGGCTGCAGAGCTTGAAACCGCCGGCCAAAATGCATTTGACCGTGTATGGCGCATGCCAGTACTGGACGACTATCAGGAACAACTGGATTCACCATTTGCTGATATTGCCAATATTGGTGGCCCTAAAGCCGGTTCTGTAACAGCTGCATGCTTCCTGCAACGTTTCACGCGTGAATATCGCTGGGCTCACTTGGATATTGCAGGCACTGCATGGAATTCAGGTCCAAATAAAGGCGCAACTGGCCGTCCAGTACCTCTATTAATGCAATTCCTGGCTAATCGCGTTCAAAAGCATGGCTAAGGTCAGCTTTTATTTATTTGAAAAAAGCCCTGAACGACAAGTGGACAGCACTTGTCGTTTATGCCGTAAAATTTTGCGTCAGCCAGAGCGTATCTGGCTGCTGTGTGCCGATCCTGCCTTACAGCAGGAACTGGATGAAAAGCTATGGAACTTTGATCCTGCCAGCTTTATTCCGCATGGAATCGATCAGCCAGATGCGACCGTTTGTATATCGGCTCAATTACCAGAGCAGCCTGGCTGGATTATTTTTAATTTTAATCCGGAAGCACTTGAACCTGATGCGAAATTTAGTCACATTATTGAGATTATTGAAAACAATGAACCGGCTAAACAGCTGGGACGTGAGAAATATAAACAATATCGTCGCTTTGGCATTCAGCCAAATACCTTTAAGCTCTAAGTAATCACGTGAACAAGGAGATGCAAGTGGCATTAAATGTAGGTCCAGATTTTAAACAGCGCTGGTTAAACACGCCTGAGGCTGTACGTCAGACCTTTATCGATGACCTCTCGCGCATCTGTGAAGTACTTAAGCCTGAAACTGCTGTAGAAGAATGGCTCGTTCGCGACCAACAGTTACAGAAAGAGTCTGAGCGTAAAATTGAAGCAGCGTATGCACAGCGCAAGGCCGAACTGATTGAAGAAGCACGCATTCGCAGACAACGGGCACTCGAAAAAGCCTTAGCCGAAAAACGTGCTGAAGAACAGGCTTATGCTGAACAGCTACGCCGTGATGAAGAGCGAAAATTTGCCGAGCAAACCCAGAAGCTGGCTGAAATGCGTCATATGCTGGATACTGAGGTTCAGGATTATGCCGCGCGTTATCAGAAAAATCCGGACCAGGTGCTTGACTTTGCCAAAGGTCGCTTAAATATCGACGATACCCAGATTTTGTCTGAGCTGGAAAGCTTACGGTTACGTCTGGAACTCGAAGCAGAAACTGTGATTGAACAAACCGTCAATGCACTGCGTGAGAAATTACGCGCTGCAGCCAAGGAAGAAATTGACTATATTCTGAAAAATTCTGATCTGGCTGAGTAAAGTTGATAGTCAGTTGGCTGAAAGAGTCTTTTTATTTTTCAGCCTTAGCTCTTGCTTGCCTTATTTAAACTTATTCTATCTAGTTAAAATCTACTTTAAAATTAAAACAAGTCAGCCAGTAAAAATGCGGTATTACCAAGCAGATAGCCTGCCCCTAGCAAAGTGCTAATCCAAAGAATTCCCCCAGTCACATTATAAAAACTGAAAGTCGCAAAGCTCATATGCCCAGAACCTGCCGCAAAAGGTCCGAAGGAACGGACAAAGGGAATAAAACGCGCGATCAGAATCGTCTTACCGCCATGTTTCATAAAATAATGATTGGTTTTAACCATATATTCAGGTTTGAAAAACCGTGAATGCTCATTGAAATACTTTAATCCGAGCACCCTGCCCGAATAATAATTCACGGTATAACCCAGAATCGAAGCAATCAGCAGCAATAAACCCATAGAATGCAAGGTAATCAAATCGGAGCTGGAACACAGCGCACCGACAGCAATCAACAGACTGTCACCGGGCAAGAAGAAGAAAAACGGCGAACCTGTTTCCGCAAAAATCACCAGGAACAAAATCGCATAGATCCACACCCCATACTGCTCTAGCAATAGAGGTAAAGACTGTTCAAGATGAAGTAAAAAATCGAGCATTCGACCTGTCCACTGGGGCTAAAATCGCGAGTTGAGCAACGTATTATCCCGAAAAATAAAAAGACAGTCTAATTTTTCAATTAGACTGTCTGGTAATTGCTCAGTGGATTTATTTCAAAAAACCATTTTCGGCTAAGAATTCCATGCTGATTTTAGACTGCTCTGAAGTTTCTGCGGCCTTTTCACCAAGCAATAAACGCTCGATATAACGTGCCAGTACATCCACTTCCAGATTGATTTTAGTGCCTAACTTCCAGGTACCAATATTGGTACGTTCGGCTGTATGCGGGATCAGATTCAGACTAAGGATATTTCCACGCAAGTGATTGATGGTCAGGCTGATGCCATCTACTGTTATAGAGCCCTTCTCTGCCAGATATTTGGCAATTTCTTTTGGTGCAGTCACTTCAAAGTAGATGGAACGAGCATCTGAACGTACCACCGTAATTTCACCTACAGCATCGACATGACCAGAGACGATATGTCCGCCAAAACGTGTAGTTGGCAGCATTGCCTTTTCGACATTTACAGGCTGGCCGACTTTCCAGTTAGCCAGTGTAGTCCGGTCCAGGCTTTCACGTGATACATCTGCAGCATACCAGTTCTCGCCCCACTCAATTACGGTCAGACAGATGCCATTGGTGGCAATCGAGTCACCCAGATGTACATCGGACATATCCAGATCCGTCTGGATGCGTAAACGCACATCACCGCCAACGCTTTGCAGGCTCTCGACCTTGCCCAGACTTTCAATAATACCTGTAAACATCTTTATTTCCTTTTTCTCTGCGCTTACCACAAGGCCAACTGGGTGCTCACGCCGGTCGTATCCACACCGCCCAGCTCGGCATAATGATGCAACTGGCTCAGTAATTGACGGATTGGCGGTCCTGACTTGGCATGCGTGTCGGTAATCACGATAAATTCCAGTACGCGTGCACGTTCAGACTGGCGCTGTTTGCTGACACGATAACGTGGCACATCCTGAGTGAGCAAGGTTACACGGCCACGTTTCAGGTTAGCCTGCAGCAAATCTGTGGCACTGATATTACCATCAGTCGAATAACTGGTCAGGATAAAACGCGCATTAATGGTTGCCAACAAAGTTTCATAGGCCTCTTTGGCATGCTTGGATGAGTTGTACTGACTTGGACGTTCTTTACGCCATGCACGGTCAATCCCGCTCTTGAAGCCTTTAGTATCTGGTGTCGGTAGATCTACCTGATCCCATAGTGTTAAAGCATTCAGCACATGATAGTTGCTGCTATAGGCATGCTGGTTATACGGTGGGTCCAGATAAGCTACATCGACTTCAAAACCACTCATCTGATTGGCCAGATGCTGGGCATCGACACACCACATTTCTGCGGCAGGCCCTTGATGCTTAGCATCTTCACAGAAACGGCTTGGCGTTAACCAAAGTAAAGATTCAATACGTTCTAGTGCAGTCTGGGTTTTACCGCCCCAACCATGGTGGAAACTTTTAAATACGCCTGAGGTATTGCTGACAAAACTGGCTGAATAAAGTAATGGTGCCAGCAAGGCACTCATTTCCACGTCATCAATCGCACCTTGCGCTTGCCAAGTGGCAATCTGCTGACGGATCGCATCGATACGCATCCCGTTACGGCGTTTGAAGAACAAACGGTCCCGGGTCGGATCATAGATCTCATCATTGCGTGGGCACAGGTTATGCGTCACCCAGCCTTTGACTTCAGGCAGACGGTTCAGATAATCAATTGCTTTCTGATAGCCACCCAGTTCTTTAAATGCAGGTGCATCAGTACAAGCCAGAACTGCATGATTCAGCGCATGGCTATAGGGTTCCCAGTCATTGGCAATCACACGATAGCCATTTTGACGTGCCAGACGCGAAACCACACCGGAACCGGCAAAGAAATCGGCAAATATCGGCGCACGGCCATCTTCACGTTTTAAGGTTCCCGTGCTCTCAAGTGCTTCCAGAATTAAATGTAGTAAACGGCGTTTGTTCCCCAAATAAGGAACCAACTGATGGAAAAGATATTCATCTGTGGTACGTGCCGCATGGCGACGTTTGTGATAAACCGTAGACTCTGAATTCATAGTGTCTCTTGAGAAGGAATTAACCTGAAGCGCACGTCATCACCCAAACGGGTCACGTCCTGCAACTTGAATCGAAGTTGTTCTGCCATTCGGCTAAATTCTGCATTGAACATACTACGCGCAGTTTGCCCCAATAAGGTCGGTGCAACATAACTGATGAGTTCATCGACCAGTCCTGCCTGTAAAAATGCGGTAGATAAGGTCGCTCCTGCTTCCACCAGCACATCATAAATCTGATGCTGCTGAACCAGTTGCTGTAACAATTCTTTTAAAGGCTGAATTGCCAGTTGGGTCACCCCCAGATCGGCAAGTTCCTGACGATAAGGCCCCATCACCATCACCGTTTCTGGATTTTCTAAAATTTTGGCATTCAGTGGAAAACGGCCTTGGCGATCCAGAATAATCCGTTTTGGCTGAACGATGCTGCTGATGTCATCGATACCCTTCAGACTGCGGACATTCAACTGACAATCATCTGCTAGTACAGTGTCGATGCCGGTAATCACGGCACCAGAAATCGCACGCCAATGCTGTACATCCTGTCGAGCCTCCACACCGGTAATCCATTTTGATTCACCCGATGCCATGGCGGTACGGCCATCCAGACTCGATGCAATTTTTAGACGCACATAAGGCATAGCGGTTGCCATGGCTTTCAGAAAGCCATCATTCAGGGGATGTGCTTCATTTTCACAGATGCCAACTTCAACATCGATACCGGCATCTTTCAGGATTTGCACACCCTTGCCAGCAACTAATGGATTTGGATCAGGACAGGCCACCACAACTTTTGCCACACCTGCTTCAACCAATCCTTTAGCACATGGTGGTGTACGGCCATAATGAGCACAAGGTTCCAAAGTCACATATGCTGTTGCGCCACGTGCCTGCTCTCCGGCCTGACGCATGGCAAACACTTCAGCATGAGGCTGACCGGCTTTAGGATGGAAACCTTCACCCACGACTACGCCATCTTTGACAATGACACAGCCGACATTCGGATTGGGTTTGGTGGAGTACTGTCTCTGACGTGCCAGTTCGATGGCACGGCGCATCCAGATTTGATCTTGAGTGAGTTCAGTCATGCTTATTCTTGAAACTCACCACGTTGCTGCATCTGTTCGATTTGACGACGAAAAGCCTCGACATCCTGGAAGTCCTGATACACCGAAGCAAAACGGACATAAGCGACATGATCAAGTGCAAATAGAGATTGCATGACAATTTCACCAATGGTACGTGATTTGACATCACGCTCACCCAGACGGCGAATCTGCAACTGGATATCACTGAGCACCGTTTCAATCTGTTCTTGCGTCACAGGACGTTTCTGCAAGGCATGCATCAGGGAACGGCGCAATTTGGCTTCATCAAAGGGTTCATTCTTGCCATCGGATTTGATGACACGCGGCATCACCACTTCATAACTTTCAAAGGTAGTAAAACGTTCATTACAACTGACGCATTCACGACGGCGGCGAATCTGGCAACCTTCAGCGGCCAGGCGTGAATCAATCACTTTACTGTCTGGTGTATTGCAAAATGGGCAATGCATAGCGGTTTAATTGAACAAATCCTGATGATTTCCGAGTGTAGCAAAAATTCTAAACTTTGTAGAGTTTTACGCAATATATAGAAAAAAAACAGCCCAGATGGGCTGTTTTACACAATATATTGATTATTGTTTTAGCAGATTATTCTACGCGTTCGCCATGTTGACTCAAGTCCAGACCCATACGTTCATCATCAGAAGAAACACGGATACCGATGATCAGATCAATCACTTTAAGAATCACGAAAGTTAATACTGCAGAGTAAGCGATGGTTGCAAGTACACCTTCAACTTGAACCCAAAGTTGGCTCATTACATTTGCTGGAGCAGCATCACCCATGATGAATTCGCTTGCGAAGAATGCTGTCAGAATCGCACCAACGATACCACCCACACCGTGCAAACCAAAGGCATCTAGAGAATCGTCGGCTTTTAGTGCGCGTTTCAGAGCAGTAATACCCCAGAAACATACCACACCACCGATCAAACCCATTGCCAGTGCACCACCGACAGTAACGAAACCAGCCGCTGGAGTAATCACCACCAGACCTGCTACCGCACCAGAAGCCCCACCTAATACAGAGGCTTTACCACGTACTACTTTTTCAGTAATTAACCAAAAGATCGCTGCTGCCGCTGCTGCAACTTGAGTTACGATCAGCGCATAACCTGCAGAACCATTCGCACCCAATGCTGAACCACCATTGAAGCCAAACCAACCTACCCAAAGTAAGCTTGCACCGACTACAGTTAAAGTCAGATTATGTGGCGCCATTGATTCACGGCCAAGGCCCATACGTTTACCAAGCATGTAGGCTGCAACCAGACCCGCTACACCTGAGTTGATGTGAACGACTGTACCACCAGCAAAGTCAAGCGCACCGTCGTTGCCTAACCAGCCGCCACCCCATACCCAGTGAGTAATTGGTGCATAAACCAGAATCACCCAGAGTGCAATGAATGCCACAAAAGCACCAAACTTCATACGTTCTGCAATCGAACCGCTGATGATGGCAACCGTAATGATGGCAAACGTCATTTGGAAGATCACGAACAGGATTTCAGGAATCGTGCCTGAAAGCGCATCGGTAGTTATTCCGGCTAGCATGAGCTTGTCCAGACTGCCGATAAAGGCATTTCCTTCACCAAAGGCCAATGTATAGCCAATCACGACCCAGGCAATACTGACTACGGCTGCAGCGACAAAACTGTGTGCCATTGTTGCCAGCACGTTTTTCTTACGGACCATACCACCATAGAACAGGGCTAAACCTGGAATGGTCATCAGTAATACAAGGGCTGTTGAAGTGAGAATCCAGGCTGTATCGCCAGTATCGAGAGTAGCTTCTTCTTCTGCAGGCGCTGCTGGTTCAGCTGGCGCCACTTCAGCAATCTCTGCTGTAGTTGTGTCTGTTGTTGTAAGTGAAGTATCACCAGTCTCTGCAACGAGTGCGACTTCTTCAGTAGGTGTTGGTGCTGTTACGGCCTCTTCAGCCCACGCAACAGAACCACCTAAAAGAGCGCTGGACAAGCCGAACGCCATTAGCATTTTTTTCATTCGTATCCCCCAACCATGTTTTTTGTGAGTTATTAGGTACTCAGCAAACTTCGTGCCAAATTAAACAGCGTCTGCACCTGTTTCACCGGTACGAATACGGATGACTTGTTCTAAGTTAGTTACGAAAATTTTTCCGTCACCGATTTTGCCAGTGCTTGCAACACGAGTAATTGATTCAATTACCGAATCAACCATTTCGTCGCTGATTGCGATTTCAATTTTGACTTTCGGTAGGAAATCTACAACGTATTCAGCGCCACGATAAAGTTCAGTATGGCCTTTTTGACGACCAAAGCCTTTGACTTCAGTCACAGTGATGCCTTGAACACCAATTTCAGATAATGCTTCACGCACATCATCCAATTTGAAAGGTTTTACAATTGCAGTTACGAGCTTCATGTTTGTTTTCCTTCGGCTTATTTCACCAGTAAGGTTTTATGTTCAAATTTCATGCCAAGATTCCTAAGGTCGGGGGAAATTAGAAAGCCCGGCACGATGTTTCTTGCTCTTTTATTTTATACTTATAACGTATTGGAATCTGCACAAATTGGATATTTTTTATGTGGATTTTTACAATATTACTAATCGAAGCAGCCTATATTTTATCTGAAATACTGTAAGTCACTCTTGCAGCAATGCTACACTGTCCGCGCATTTATATGGCGATGGATCAGATTATGATTGAAACCCTGTTACAAGCAATTTTGCAGCAAGTTGAACACCCTAAAAAGGACCTGGAGCACAATCTGCGTGCCCTGCTCAATGAAGCCGTCAGTAAAATGGATTTAGTGTCTAAAGAAGAGCTCGAACGTCAACGCACTGCCCTAAATAATGCCAATCAGCGTTTAAATGATTTACTAAAACAAGTCGAAGAGCTAGAAGAAAAAGTCTCGATTAAAAAATAAGCACAACTACAGTGCACAAAAGACACGAGAACAATAAAAATAATGCACTATATTGGAACAACAATATGTCTTTTGCCAAAATTTATACGCGAGGCCTGTTAGGCCTGCATGCACCTTTAATTGAAGTCGAAGTTCATGTCAGTTCTGGCATGCCTTCCCTCACTATTGTGGGGCTTCCTGAAGCCGCAGTCAGGGAAAGTAAGGACCGGGTTCGCTCTGCCATTCTGAATAGTGGCTTTCAGTTTCCGACCAAACGCCTGACCATTAATCTGGCACCTGCCGATCTACCTAAAGATGGCTCACGTTTGGACTTGCCGATTGCGCTAGGAATTTTAGTGGCCTCAGGACAGCTTCCAGAAAATTGCACAGATAATCTTGAATTTATTGGTGAACTGGCCTTGGATGGTCAATTGCGGCCAGTAACAGGAATCCTGAGTATTGCAATCGCCTGCCAGCAGGCACAGCATCAACTGATCTTACCTAGTCCGAATGCTCAGGAAGCCTCTCAGCTTCCGGATTTTCAGGTATTTGCTGCCAATCATTTACAGGAAGTCTGTGCACATCTGGCTCAAGCAGAAACCTTGCCCCCGTTTAAGACCAGTCCATTAGATCAGCACTCTTTTTATAAATTTGATCTTGCGGATGTGAAAGGACAATTGCGACCACGACGTGCCTTGGAAATTGCAGCTGCAGGTGGCCATTCCCTGCTGTTCCGCGGCCCACCTGGTACAGGTAAAACCTTATTAGCATCGCGCCTCGCCAGTATTTTACCTCCCTTAAATACTCAGGAAAATCTGGAAGTTGCTAGTATCTATTCAATTGCCAATGCCAATCATCCCTTTGGCCAGCGGCCATTTCGGGCACCGCATCATACTGCGTCTGCCATTGCACTGGTCGGCGGTGGCTCACATCCTAAACCTGGAGAGATCACACTGGCACATTTGGGCGTTTTATTTCTAGACGAACTGCCTGAGTTTGACCGCAAGGTTTTAGAAGTATTACGTCAGCCGCTTGAGTCCAAAGAAATTGTAATCTCACGTGCTTCCCGGCAAATTACTTTTCCAGCCAATTTTCAACTGGTGGCAGCCATGAATCCTTGTCCATGCGGTTATGCATTTAATCAGGACAGCCGCTGTCAATGTTCACCTGAAAGCATCAAGCGTTATCAGAACCGGATTTCTGGTCCATTACTGGACCGGATTGACCTGCATATTGACGTACCACCTTTACAGGCACAGGAGTTACAAGACAATAAACCTGTCGAAAACTCTGAAACGGTCAGACAGCGTGTGATCAGCGCCTATAATATTCAGATCGAACGGCAAAATGCCTTGAACATGAGCCTTAGTCCAAAACAACTGGAGCAATATGCCCCTCTCGATCCATCAGCTCAGAAAATGATTGAACTGGCGCAGCAGAAACTGAATTTATCAGCAAGAGGCTATCATCGCATTTTGCGTGTTGCCCGTACCATTGCCGATCTTAATCAAAGTCCAGATATTCAGACTGGACATTTATCGGAAGCCTTGTCTTATCGCGGGCAGCACATTTAAATAACTTAATAAGAATCCAAGCAATAAAAAAGGCGACTTAAAGTCCATTGCTGTCCCACAATTTTTCACAAGAGGAAGCTCAAATGAGCTTCCTCTTGTTTTATGGGTATTTTATCGGGTGAAAATAAAGCTTTTAAAGTTCTTCTTTCAAACAAATTCACTTGAATTAT
>NZ_VPED01000026.1:0-47566 GCF_013417335.1 Acinetobacter sp. YH16031 | reverse complement strand
TTCCATTTTAGAGATTTGTTTAAGATAAGATATAACTCATTGAGATGTGTCATAGTATTCGTCGTTAGAAAACAATTATTGTGACATTATTTCAATGAGTTATCTATTTTTGTCGTGTACAGAGATTTAATCGTTATTTTACTAATCCCCCTCGATCCCCCTTTAATAAAGGGGGAAGTTCAAACTTATAGAAGTTTCGAGGAGCTTTATCAAATTAAAGACTTTTCCCTCCTTTGAAAAAGGAGGGTCAGGGAGGATTTCTTAAATCGCTGTACGCTCTTCAATACCGTTATTGGTCGCAACAATCGCAATATCCGCTTTATTGATCGCGAAAATACCGTTACATACCACACCAGGGATGTTGTTAATGGTTTTTTCCAGCTCAAGCGCATTCAGAATGTTCAGGTTATGCACATCCAAAATAACGTTTCCATTATCAGTTACTACACCTTCACGGTAAGCAGGATCACCACCCAGCGCCACCAACTTACGTGCGACTGCTGAACGTGCCATTGGAATCACTTCAACAGGCAGCGGGAAATCACGACCCAATTGCTCTACCCATTTCGAATCATCAACGATACATACAAATTTTTTCGCGATAGACGCTACGATTTTTTCACGGGTCAGCGCAGCACCACCGCCTTTGATCATGTGCATATGACGGTCAATTTCATCAGCACCATCGACATAGGCATCTAAACCGCCCACGCTATTCATATCAACCACTTCAATGCCTAATTTTTTCAGACGCTGTGCAGTCGCTTCAGAACTTGCAACAGCAGCTTCCAATTGCAGTTCTGGTAAAAGGTCAATTAAAAAGTTAACGGTACTACCTGTACCTACGCCTAAAATGCCCCCTTTTGGTAAGTGTTTTAAAGCCGCTTTGGCTGCAGCTTGTTTTTTCTCATCTTGGGTTGCATATAGACTCATGACATCACTCAACTAATTTGGACTTTTGCAGTAATTTTAAACCGCAAAGCCGTGTGGTTTGTTACAATAGAGTCTTATTTTAAACTGTTAGATGGAAAATTAACATGCTGTCTCGTTTGGTTCGACAAATTTTACAAGCAACGGTCTACGATGTTGCAATCGAAACCCCACTCGAAGCAGCGCCACGAATTAGCGAACGCTTAAATAATAACATTCGCTTTAAACGTGAAGATTTACAACCGGTCTTTTCATTTAAGCTACGCGGTGCCTATAACCGTATTAGTCAATTACCGAAATCACAACTCGAACGTGGCGTTATCACAGCTTCAGCAGGCAACCATGCACAAGGCGTGGCACTGTCAGGGAAAAAGCTGGGTATTCGCGCGATTATTGTGATGCCAAAAACCACGCCCGACATTAAGGTCCAAGCGGTAAAACGTTTAGGTGGTGAAGTGGTATTACATGGTGATTCATTTGACGTTGCCAACAAATATGCCATTCAGCGTGCCCAAGAAGATGGCATGACTTTCATTCCGCCTTATGACGACGAACTGGTGATGGCAGGTCAAGGTACGATTGCCAATGAAATCCTGCGTCAATGGCGCGATGTAGAATATGTCTTTGTTGCAGTTGGCGGTGGCGGCCTGATCGCAGGTGTTGCAGCTTACTTAGGTGATGTTGCACCGCATGTCAAAGTGATTCCTGTGGAATATGATGAATCCGCGTGCTTAAAAGCGGCCTTAGAAGCCAATGAACGTGTGATTCTTCCATCTGTCGGTTTATTTGCCGATGGTACTGCAGTGGCACAAATTGGTGAAAAACCTTTTGAGGTCATCCGCCTGCAAAAATCAGATAATTCTGGTCCAATTGTTGAACCTGATGTGGTACTGGTCAATACCGATGAAGTCTGTGCAGCAATTAAAGATACCTATGACGAATGTCGTAGTATTGTAGAACCATCTGGTGCAATGGCATTGGCTGGTATCAAAAAATATGTAGCAGAACACGGCATTGAAGGCAAAAACATCGTATCGATTGTTTGCGGTGCGAACATGAACTTCGACCGTCTGCGCTATATTGCCGAACGTACAGAACTCGGCGAACGCAAAGAAGCTATCTTTGCCGTAACTATTCCAGAAGAAAAAGGTTCATTCCTGAAATTCTGCCGTGCACTACAAGGCCGTAATATCACAGAGTTTAACTACCGTTCAAGTGATGCTTCTGCAGCTCAGGTCTTTGTCGGTATCAGCCTGAAAAATGGTGAAAAAGAACGTCAGGAAATCTATGAAAACCTGAAATTCGACTACGATGTTGATGATCTGTCTGATGACGAAGTCGCAAAACTACATATCCGTTACCTGATTGGCGGTCATGCCGATATTGAAAATGAACGCCTGTTCCGCGTGGAATTCCCGGAACGTCCAGGTGCCCTGCTAATGTTCCTAGAACGTCTTGGCCCAACGCATAACATCACCCTGTTCCATTACCGTAACCACGGCGCTGCAGAAGGTCGCGTACTGGTCGGCCTAGAAGCAGAAGATGCACAGCAAAATCCAGATGGTTTGATTGAGACATTGGAAAGCATTACTTATCCATATGAAGAAATCACCAACAACCTAGGTTATCAGCGTTTCTTGAAATAATCGGTTTGATATAAACCGCCTTTCGAGGCGGTTTTTTTATATCCAGCTAAAAAAATGTATGAAGTATTTATGTAAGGCCAGATAGCTGAAAACTATAAAAATCTTTAAGATACGTACTTAGACATGAACTGATTTGAAATAAAAAAGATTTAGGGAAATATGCATGGCATTATTTGCAGTCATTGGGCTGGGCAGCTTCGGTGCAACAGTGGCGACTCAACTGATCAGCCTGAAACATGATGTGATTGGAATCGATCTCGACAAAAAATATGTGGAAAATATTTCCGATCAGCTTACCCATGCGGTCATTGCCGATGCAACCGATGAGCATGTTCTGGATGAACTGGATATCCAGCGCTGTGAAGCAGTCGTAGTCGCAATTGGTGAAGATATTGAAGCCAGTATTCTGTGTGTACTGCATCTGAAAAATATGGGTGTAAAGAAAATCTGGGCCAAAGCCAAATCCAAAGCCCACCATATGATTTTGACTCATCTGAATGTCGAAAAAATTATTCATCCTGAAGAAGATATGGGCGTCCGTGTGGCACAATCACTCAGCTACCCGATGGTTAGCCGTTATATGTCACTTGAAGATGATCATTATATTGTCAAAATCGAGATTCATGCCGATCATCATGACACTCCCTTACACCAGTTAATGAGTCAGGTTCCCGAAATTAAAGTTCTTTTACATAAACGCGGCACTGAAATACAACATATCGTGGATCTTGAGCTGCTACTTAAGGAAGGTGACATTCTGGTGGTCGAAGGATTACTAGAGCCTCTACGCCGTTTGTCCAAGCATTTTAAGGCCATATGAAAAGCTCAAATTTAAACCAGAACAGGATTGTCAATCTCAGTCCACCGAGTCTGCTGGCCTTAGGTTTTCTCGGACTGATTTTTATTGGTTCTTTATTACTGATGCTGCCCTTTGCCCATCAAACTGAAATCAGCTGGTTAGAGGCGATTTTTACAGCGACTTCTGCAGTGACAATTACCGGACTGTCTGTGGTCAATGTTGGTGAAGCTTATACACCCTTTGGGCAGGTCGTGATTATGTTCCTGCTGCAATGTGGTGGCCTCGGTTTTATGACCTTTGCCATACTCGCTTTTATGAGCCTGTCACCTAAACTTGGTTTAAGACAGCAAGTGATGGCACAGGAATCTATTGGCCAGACCAGTTTGAAGAAAGTCAGTTTTACCATTAAAGCGGTATTCCTATATTCCCTGTTTTTCGAAGCCATTGGCACCCTAATTTTAACCATGGCGTGGCTGGAAGATTATCCTTTTGGTGAAGCACTGTTTTATGCGGCTTTTTATAGTGTTTCTGCGTTTAATAATGGCGGATTTTCCCTTTTCCCCAATAGCTTGATGAGCTTTTCCGGCCAGTATTTCGTGACCTTTACGATCAGCATGCTGTATATCATTGGCGGGATCGGTTTTCTGGTTCTGATGGATGTAAAACAGAATAAAAGCTGGCGCAAGCTTAGCCCGAATAGCAAGCTGATTCTAACGACGATTATGGGCCTTAACCTGAGTGCTTTTATTGTACTCTGGCTATTAGAAGCCTCTAATCCACAGACTTTAGCGCTGATGAGTGTAGGTGATCAGGCACTCAATGCCTGGTTCCATGCCACTGTTCCCCGCTCTTCGGGTTTTTATAGTCTGCCCATGGACCAGATGAGCGATGCCTCAAGTCTAGTCACCATTTTTTTAATGTTTATTGGTGGCGGCTCCTTAAGTACGGCGGGTGGAATTAAAGTTGGTACGTTTATTATTGTGGTGATCAGCGTAATCAGTTTTCTACGCCGTGAAGATGAAATTCGCTTGTTCAATCATTCTATTTCTGAAAAAACCACTTTTAAGGCTTTAGCGGTTGTGTGTATTACCGCAGGTCTGGTCATGACCGGTTTTATGAGTTTACTCATTCTAGAACCCGATCATGATTTTTTAGATTTGCTGTTTGAGGCGGTTTCTGCCGCCTGTACAGTTGGATTAACACGTGGTGTCACTGGAGAATTGCAACCAGCGAGTTTAATCATTCTGATGCTTATGATGTATGCAGGGCGTCTAGGACCTTTAACTCTTGCCTATTTAATTGCAACACCGAAAAAGAGTCGTCTTAAACATCCGCCTTCAGAAATTCAGATTGGTTAAGATTTAAATGAATAGGTATAAGCAAAAAAACCACGCCTAAGCGTGGTTTTTTACATGAAACAGATTAGTACCAATTCATTAAGGATACACCCAAGCCCACATAAGTTGCACGGTGATTGTAATCAATCAGACTTTCACCATAACCATCAAAGAGCTGGAATTGACCGCGTAGACGCCCACTGATCGGAAATGACCAGTCGAACTGTACCGCACCACGGTTATCATCTCCACCTTTAAGTGTATGACGCAACATCAAAGAAAAATCGTGGGCATTATGACGATAAAATGCAGTTAAATCCCCACGCCCGATATAGTTTTTAATCTCGGGATTATTGTCATCTGCACGATCTTCTTCGATACGATACCAAGGGCGCAGCATCATGGCGAAGTTGTCTTTTTCGAAACCGAGATTCAGCATTACCCGGTTCCAGCTACGAGATAATGGATCGGAACGGCCATTAGATTGATGATTCAGGGTTAGTCCCAGCATACGCCAGTTCAAACCAAACAGATCATAATTGGTACGGAAGATCAGGCTTGCTTCAGGCTCATAATTGGTTTCACGAAATGGTCGAGACTCTTCCGAGTTATATACCTGCCAGCGTGAAGACTGGGTATAACCCAGCCAGAGATCCCCGTTATCACCCAGAATATTTTCAACCGCCTTGGTTTTTAAAGATAACTGGAATTTTCCTTCAATCGAGGTCAAGTTCTGGTCTTCTTCAACCGTGTTATTCGGGTTTTCACTTTGCGGAAACTCGTTTTTCTTGGAAGTCCAGAATCCTGGCATCAGATAAATCGGCTGATAGGAACGGATATTCCACGTACCCAGTTTACTTTCCGGCGACAATTCCCAACGGCTATCCAGCAAGGATAAAGCCGGAGTCAGCTTTGATCCTTCTGAAGCATAGATATTGGAAACGGTCTGTTCAATCTTCGCTTTGAGGTTATCGGGTTCGGGCGCAATTTCTATGGCTGCACGCCGTTCAGAAACAATCTCAGGCTTACTATCGGCCGGTATTTTAAATACCGCATCGTAACAGGCCAAGCGTTCTGAATTAGTTTCAACCGCAGAGCAAGCCTCAGCCGTTGCCGGCATCGGACTACTCGCTACAGTTTTATCTTCCGCATTAACTTGCGTCCCAACTACACAGCCAAGCAAAACGCCCAGCTGCAAAGTTGAGCGCTTAATAGAATTAAGCGCCATCCTCTATCCTCATTGTTTTTATTTATTGAACTTGCTGAATTGTAAAGCCGAGTTGTTCTAAAGTTTCTCGTTTGGCAAATGGCGCAACAACCGCTTTTGAAGCTTGCTGTTCAACCAGATAAGTCTGTGCGACACGTTTCAAGTCATCTAAAGTGACATGCAACAAACGTTCCCGAAGCTGTTTACGGAAAGCTGGCGTACGTTGATGCAAGTAGGCATAACAGGCGGTAATCGCTTCACCTGCTGGTGAACCCGGTTTATCCATACTGGCGATTAAACCTAAGATGGCTTCTTCCAGTTGATGCGGTTGTTGAGGTGCGTTCAGCAACCATTGGATACTTGCATCAAAGTCCTGGAAAGTCTCTGCCAAGCGTGGATCGCGGTAACTATAGAAACGGAATGAACATGCATTGCCGTCATAGCTTGCGCCACCACCATAAGCACCGCCTTTTTCACGGATCGCGCTATGCAGATAACCATTACGCAAGTAGCCTGCCAATACCATCAAGGCAGCAGCATCAGGATGTGAAACTTCTACCGCAGGATAAGCTGCTGCACAGAACTGCACATTGGTCTGAATCAACCAGGCTTCATCATTGCTATGATTAACTTTTTCAACCTGAGTCAATTCTGCAGGTGCAGTATTCACTTCCAGTTTGTCCCATACGTTTTGAATTTCTTCAATCAGACGCTCAGACTGCTGTTCTTCACACACCAACAAGAATTGTTTTGGCGCTTGTAGCAAGACTGCATGAATGCGTTTTAATTCATCAATCATAGCGTCATAAGCTGCTGGATCTTTTTCAGCCTGATTGACCAAGTTAATCAGCCAGTTCAAGGCGCCCAGACCGGTATTATGATAATCACGCAAGGCTAGAGCGCTATGCTGACGTGATGCCACTTGCATCGCATAGCTATGACCAGAACCGGAAATACGTGATTGCCAGCGAGTTTTACGCTGTTGCAGCAATTCAATAATACGGCCTTTTTCATCAAAGCGTAGTTGCTCGAAACCGATTTTTAACAGACGGATCGCATCCAGATGGCTAGCCAAAGATTTAGTCGTTAAAGTTAGCCACGCACTGATCTTGTTTTTGTCATCCACTTTAGAGCGCAATGAAGCACCCATGCCCAGACCACCGCTGACTGCTGTTTGCAGTTGCTGGAATTGCAGGTAATCATATTCACCTGCACCGACTTCACCCATCAAAATAGATAACAGGTTGAAATACGGTGATTGCACCACTTCATCTGGAATTTTCACCAACACCTGTTGGTAATAAATCCCATTAGTACCTGCATGATACAGATTCAATGGCGTATCTACGCGGTTACAAATAATCTCACGCAACTGGCCTTGAACAATCTGCAATTCCGCAGGCACATCTTCCAGACCCACTTTAGGTAACAAGTTCAAGTCATCCGGTGTATCCTGACGAATTTTTAATGCTTCAGTTTGGGCATTGATCTCGGCTTTTTGTTCTTCAGTTAAAGCTTTACCAATTTCAGCTAGACGTGCTTTTTCTTCTTCAGCTTCCTTGGTAGATTTGCTTGCATCTGGAACTAAAGTCAATTGAACACGGTGCGAGTTATCTAAAAGATGTTCTTTGATCAGATTCGACAGCCACATTGGATCTTGCAATTCTTCTTTTACTGAAGCAATTGCAGAGTCCACATCCCAGACTTCAACTGGATCACGATGGTGAATTGCACTGCTTAAGCCGCTTAAAATCAGGCTTAGACCATACGGTGTACCATCACCATTGATTTCACGCTGATGCAATTCGATCTGATGTAGGATCGCATCTACTGCCTGTTGATCAACAGGTTTAGAGGCAACTTCTTCCAGAACTTTGAAAACTCCGTTTTTGAATTCTTCAGCATGTTCAGGGTTTGAACCTTGAACCGCGCAGTAGAAGGTCATTTCAAAGTTGGAATCATCTACGCCCATGAATGGGCCAGTTGACTGTGCATAACCACAGGTTTCCAAGTAATGACGTAAGGGAGATGCTGAATCTTCCAGCAAAATCCCTTCTACGAGACGCAAGCCTAAACGTAACTTGATATCACTCGCTTCTGGCAATAACCATGACAATACGTGATAAGTCTTGTCCTTCAGATCTTCCCCATCAACTGCATAGGTTTCTGTTACATTGAGTGGCGCAGTTAAACGGGTTTCTGGCGTTGAATAAAGTGTTTCACCTTTTCCAAATTTAGACAGTGCCAGATTTTCAAACTGTTCCTGTAACTCAGCAGCAGATTTATTACCAAAGGTCATAAATACTGCATTACTTGGGTGATAATGCGTTTTATAGAAATTCACCAACTCTTCATAAGTCAGGTTTGGAATATCTTTAGGATCGCCGCCTGAGTTGTAGTGATAGGTAGTGTCCGGGAATAAGTGATGCGCCAAAGTATGATAAAGTTGATCTGAAGGTGAACTCATTGCCCCTTTCATTTCATTAAATACCACGCCTTTATACACTGGCTCGCCATTTTCCAGCTCAATACGGATACCTTCCTGAGCAAAATCCAGCGGATTCAGGTTCGCAGCAAAGGCCGCATCCATATAAACTTCTAATAAGTTCTGGAAGTCTTTATCATTTTGAGTTGCGAATGGATAAGCCGTCCAGTCTGCCGCTGTAAAGGCATTCATAAAAGTATTAAGCGAACGGCGAATCATCAAGAAGAACGGATCACGTACCGGGAATTTTTCTGAGCCGCACAGTGCAGTATGTTCCAGAATGTGCGCTTCACCTTTTGAATCCATTGGCTGAGTGCGAAACGCAACCAGAAAAACATTTTCATCATGATTGGTCGCCAGATGATAATGGGTGGCGCCAGTCACTTTATGCTTATATTCAGACACTAAAATGTCTAAAGCTTCAACATGTTGTTGACGTACCAACTGAAACGCAGGATGTACAGTTTGAGAAATGGTTTCAGTGACATCTACAGTCATGCGATCTCCTAATGCTTAAATTAAAAAATTATTATTCGCATTATAGCTGTAGTTGTTTGAATTATTCACGCAGAAAACCGAGGATTTTGATCGAATTAAGTAAACCTGATCATCTGATTTTTAAATGATCAGGTTTGGCAATGATCTCTAGATCATATACTTGAAATAGTTATAACTCGGGTGGTTTTCAACAAAGACGTAGTTTTGTTTTTGATAGAAACTGGCAGCCAGTTTGGTATCGGTCTGTAAACAAAGTGCTGAATAAAATGGTCGTGCCAACTGCTCCAGATAAGCCAGAAGCTGCTTACCTACACCATGTTGACGATATTTTGGATGCACATAGAAGCGACGTACCCGTCCAATCCTTTCTTCAATGCCGTTATCACCCCATTGCTGGTTTAAGCCGCCACAGGCAATCAGTTTATTACCATCATAGGCACAGGCCAGAAATTCATTATTTTGACTGAAACAGTTTTTTCCAGTGCGGTATTCTTCAATTAACTTATCAATCAGGTCATAACCTTCTTTACGCGCCAGTGTCGCTAGAGTGTCAATCTGATCAGGGAGCTGCTCGGCTGTTACAATCTTAATATCCATATACCCACACTGTTTTAGATGATTGTTCAAATGTCGCACCAGTATAACTGCTTGGTACTCTAATCTTATAAATAAAATCCAACCTTTAAATCAATGGCTGCACTCGCTACCGTTTAAAAATAAATCAATTCTTAGACCAAAGATTCAAGCTGAATAAGTTACAGTATTTTTTAAAGTATTCTGAAAATGTTTCAGTGAACTACAGCAAACCCGAGCAATCGTGTAAACTTAGCACTTTCATTTTTAATGTGATATTTGGATATGTCTACTGTTGACCTTTTTGCGATTGGCAATGCGCTGATTGACCAGGAATTTAAAGTTTCTGATGAGTTTTTAACTGCACATCACTTGCAAAAAGGCACCATGCAACTTGCGGATGGTGAAGCTCAGGCTACTCTGTATCAAAACTTAAAAGCAACTCAAACTTATAAAGGTCAGGCTTCAGGCGGTTCAGCAGCCAATACTACAGTTGCATTTGCAGCTTTGGGCGGCTCTGCATTCTATGCCTGCCGTGTCGGTAATGATGATTTGGGTCATATCTATCTGCATGGCTTAAATGAAGCTGGCATTAAAACTACAACCCAATCGATTAGTGAAGGCGTAACAGGTACCTGTATGGTTCTGGTCAGCCCAGATTCTGAACGTACCATGCATACCTATTTAGGTATTACTGCTGAACTCACAGATGAACAGATTGACTTCCAGCCTTTAACAACTGCTAAATGGCTCTATATCGAAGGTTATCTATCCACTTCCGAAACAGCACGTCAGGCCGTAAAACAGGCGCGTGAAATTGCCAAAGCCAATAGGGTTAAAATCGCATTTACCCTTTCTGATCCTGCGATGGTGCAATATGCCCGTGCCGGTCTGGATGAAATGATTGCAGATGGCGTTGATCTCTTGTTCTGCAACCAGCAAGAAGCATTGATGTATACCGAAACAGATACCATCGAAGCAGCTCTGGTTAAACTCAAGGAATTAAGTCAATACGTTGTCATTACAATGTCAGCTGAGGGTGCGCTTATTTCCAATAATGGTGAAACCTTCACTGTACCGGGTCGTGCTGTAGCTGCAGTGGATGCCAATGGTGCTGGCGATGCTTTCGCGGGTGCTTTTTTATATGCACTTAATGCGGGTCTTGGTTTAAAAACAGCAGCAGAACTGGCAATTTTAGTATCTAGTCAAGTGGTAGCGCAATTTGGGCCACGACTGGCGGTTTCAGAATACACAGCATTATTAAAAGATGTTCTTAAG
Source organism: Acinetobacter sp. YH16031 (assembly GCF_013417335.1). Taxonomy (NCBI): domain Bacteria; kingdom Pseudomonadati; phylum Pseudomonadota; class Gammaproteobacteria; order Moraxellales; family Moraxellaceae; genus Acinetobacter; species Acinetobacter sp. YH16031. The sequence continues at coordinate 36,813 of NZ_VPED01000026.1, read as the reverse complement.
GAATGTGCTTAATGTTAAAAATTTGCATGACTGACGATATTCCAGAGCGTGAAGCACGCTCTTTTGAACTTCCGAATGGGGATACAATTTTTATTACCCAGCGTGATGGTTCGTTTTATGCTTACCAGAATATTTGTCCACATTTACAGGTAGAACTGGAATTTCTGGAAAACCAGTTCCTGGACCGTGATCAGGAGTTTATTGAATGCTCTACTCATGGCGCGCTGTTCGTTGTAGAAAGCGGCGAATGTATTTCTGGACCTTGCCAAGGTCAATCACTTGAAAAAGTTGATATTACCGTGCATTCTGATGGCGGAATTTATCTTTCAGAATAATAGCTAAAACGGATTTTGCCATGCCTGAATTTTTACTTGACTATAACCTGATGCCATTTCATCTCAGTTTATTGTTCATCATTCTGCTTGGCATGGCAAAAACAGTTGCCTTCTATTTTAAGCTTAAACCCAGTCAACTCCTGAAACGCATTTCTCCGTATGACTTTCAGAATGTTGAATGGCTGAATGTTAAATTCTCCAAAACCCTGATTGTTTTTTTCTTCCTGATGAATTTTAGCTTTGCCGGCTATTTGCTTCAATTTCTGATCTACTCACAGGAATATCATTTCTTACCTGCCTATTACATCATTCTACCGGCATTGATCATTGCGATTTTCTTTACCGTATTTATGATCCATTGTCTGGATCAGGTCATTCCACCTAAATATAAAAAGAATGATGTAAACCTGCTAGGCCGTTTAGCCACGATTTCAAGTGGCAATGCCCGTCCTGGCTTTTCTGCCCAAGCGCGAGTTCGGGATGAGTATGGTCAATTGCACTATGTTCAGGTTGAACCTGAATTTGGCGAACTGGAATTTCAGTCTCAGATTATTTTAATCCGTCTTAGAAAATCGCATTATGTGGCCAAGAAGATCTGTAAATCCAACCGACTCTTTAGCCTGAATCTGGAAGAAGCTTAAAGTTCATGCAGTTCAATAGAAAAAATCCCGGCCAAACGTCGGGATTTTTTTATTGGATAGATTGATTTATTTTTTAAACAAGCCTGAGACCATATTCAATACATTCTGAATATCGTTATTGGCTTCCTGTTTACTGGTCTGCTCACCTTGTGGTGTCAGTGAATCAATAATCTGCGGCAAGACCTGAGAAATGGCGCTATAGACATCCTGCTTAGGCACATGTGTCTCTTGTGCGACCTGTTCCACTTCCTGATCATCAAACAGGTTTTGTACCTGCTGCGGATCAACATTGGCATTTTCACCCGGGCCAGTAGATACCCAGTCATCAACTTGGCTATTTAAACCTTGTCCTTTGAGTTTATCCAATGCTCCTTGCAAACCGCCCTGTTTCTGAATCCAGGCCAAGACCAGTGGCAAGACAGCAATCAATAAAGTCTTTGTTGTTGAACTGCCACCCAGTCCAGAACTTGGTCGAGCGGAAGATTGGCTCCCACCTCCGAGCTGGCTGAGTACAGAACCCAAAATTGCACCTAGGCCATTTTGCTTGTTTTGCTGTTGTGAGTTTTGATGCTGCTGATTTTGATTCTGGTTTTGCTGATTGGCATTATTGATATGACCCAATACTGATCCAAGAATATCTGCCAATCCCCCTTGCTGGGAGGAACGCTGCTGGGATTGCGACGGGTTATTTCCTAGGGCTTGCTTGGCCAGCATTTCCACAATACTACTAAGATTGGTCATAACTCATTCCTGTATACGCCTTCTCTACAGAATAGAGTCTGGGCTTATATTTTCCATGCAGGATTTTGTTAATATTTGCAATACTGATATAAGTCCTTCCTAGCTTTCCAATTTTACCAGCGATATTTATCCCAGTTTTCAGGGTTAGCCCAGAATTTAGAGTTAAACCAGTCTGGCACATGTTTATAAGTTAAAATATTGAATTGCCAGAGTGCAAAATCCGCCCCATGAACCGTCTTGTCAATCAACTGGGTCAGACCTAAAGACCTGAGCAGTTTTTCATCCTGCAAGCGACTCACCACAACCAGACGTTTTGCAAATAAATCACGCATTTTAACCAGAATTTGACTCTTCTGCTGTTCTGGTAATGCTAAGGTTTCAGGAGTATCCAGCATCACTACTGCCAGGTCATAACGCTGTTGAAAAGGCAGATTTAAAACCTCAGATACGTTAAAATAGTGCCATTGAATAGATTGCTGAAACTGAGATTGGGTTAAATCCTGCCCGATACAAATAGCAGTATGAATTGGCTGTTCCTTGGCGAAGTCGTCTAGCATTGAAGTGATGACATTCTGTTCAGCCATGACTGCATCCTTATGATTTAAGTGAGTAATTTTTTATGGAACTTCAGGGCATTTGCCATAAAATGCACGTCGGTCTTACAGACCTTAGTGTAACTGATCAAAATACCCAGCGGGCAAATGTTGAATATAAATTAATATTAGATGGATCAGAAATTAACCTTCCATTCCAGTTAGGTCAGGAAATCGAGATTGAATGGACTGGAAATATCTATTGTGTTTCTTGCGGCAAAAAAACTTCTAAATCATTCTCACAAGGCCACTGTTTTAAATGTTTTAAAACTAAAGCGTCATGTGATATGTGCATCATGAAACCAGAAACCTGCCATTATCATTTAGGTACTTGCCGGGAAGATGAGTTTGCACAGAATGTCTGCTTCCAGCCACATATTGTTTATCTGGCCAATTCTAGTGCATTGAAAGTCGGAATCACCCGTATTAATCAAATGCCGACTCGTTGGCTGGATCAAGGTGCAACTCAAGCCCTTCCTATCATGAAAGTGGGTTCTCGCCGTCTTTCCGGTAAACTGGAAGTGATGTTTGGTACTCAGGTCGCAGATAAAACCGACTGGCGTAAATTACTCAAAGGTGAAGCGGAACCTTTAAATCTGATTGAGGTTCGCGATCAGCTGATTGAAGAATTTGCACCGAAAATCCAAACTGTCCGTGAAGAGTTTAATCAGAATTTGCAGTTTAATGAGAATATTGAAGTTTTGGATAAGGAATTACCACGTGAGTTCATCTATCCGATAGAGCAATATCCAGAAAAAATCAAATCTCACAATTTAGATAAAACTCCAGTGATCCGAGGCAAACTACAAGGGATTAAAGGCCAATATCTGATTCTGGATACTGGTGTGATTAATATCCGTAAATATACAGGTTATGAGCTAATTTTTAGAGCGGAATAAAATGACCGGATTTCAGAAGAGAGTTATATGCTCTCTTCTTATTTTGGATATTATTTCTTACTTAAGAAAATAAAAAACCAGCCCGTAGGCTGGTTTTTTAAAAGCGAATCTTATTTGATTTTTGCGTGAGATTTTAAGTAACGCGTATAATCATCAAATTCTTGTTGACCACGAAGCTGTTGATACAATTTCACCAGCTCACTACGTTGCTCTGCACTTAAAACATCGATCGGATTTTTCTTCACTTCAGAAACTGCCACAACCACCAATTCATTTGGCATATTTGCTGTCGTTACTGACCAGTGACCTGCTTTAGGCGCTGGCACGCTAAATGCTGCACGTTGTACATCACGCTTAAGCAGACCTTCTGCGCGTGTATAGATGCCTGCATCTTCAAATACCAGTTTACCTTTCGCAACGGATGCTGCAGGCTTGGTTTTAAACTCATTCAATGCAGTTTGAACTTCAGCTTTGGCCGCAGCAAATGCTTTATCTTGAATCAGTTTCGCTTTTACTGCTGGTTTAGCTTCTGCCAGTGTCTGCTCCCCTGCTGCATGATAATTGCGAACTTTTACCCAAGCCACATCACCATTGGCTAACTGAATGCTTGAAGATGCATTACGGTCGCCATTTTTCACGTCATCATTAAAAAGTTTAACTTTGACAGCTGCATTACTTAGCAATGGATCACGTGTCGCAAGGGTCACACCATTTGCTTTCTGAACCTGAACACCCTTCACTTCCTGAGCAACAACATCCAGCGAGTCCGCACTTACGACCATGTCATTCAGACTGTTTACCGTATCAGAGAATGTATTAGATTTTTTCGCTGCCAATACTTCTTCAGATAAACGTGCTTTTTGAGATTCAAACGATGGAACTGCTACATCAGGCAATTGGACTGAAATAATATGGTAGCCATAATCCGTTTTAACAGGCGCTGAAACTTGACCAGATTTTAAAGATGCAACAGTCTGATCAAAGGTAGTACCGAACACACCTTTTTCATAGACAGCAATAGCACCGCCTTTAGACTTAGATTCAGGATCCTCAGAATATTGAGCTGCTGCTTGTGCAAAAGTAGTACCAGCTTTGATTTTAGCTGCAATTTCGCTTGCCAGTTTTTTGGCCTCAGCATCGCTACGACTATCTGCAGTCACCAGAATATGTTTAACCTCTGGTTTTACATTCTGCTTCTGGTCAGCCACAAATTTATTATAAGCTTCCTGCAATTCTGCATCAGTAACCGCTACATTGGCAGTATCAATATTGCTCGGCTTGATCACCACATAATCCACATCAACGCTAGTCGGTTGCTTGAACTGGGATTTGTGCTTTTCATAATATGCTGCAATATCAGCTTCTGATACTTTTACTGCTTTTTTATAGCTGTCCAGATTCACGCTAGCGATATGAATATGACGCTGTTCAGTTTGCAGATCTGCAATTTGCTGCATTTCAACCGGACTGACCAGTGGATAATCCATAAAAGTAGAAGACAGCATTTTCAGTGCATGGTCTTTACGTAAACTTTCTACTAAAGCATTGTTGGTCATGCCAATTGATTTCAGGTAATTTTCATATAAAGCATTAGAAAATTTGCCATTCTCCTGGAAAGAAGGCTGCTGTGAAATCATTTGTGCGATCTGCTGGTCACTCAGGCTAATTCCCAGTTTTTCAGCCTGTTGCAAGAGCAAAGTACGCGCAACCAAGGTATCCATCGCTTTTTGATCGATGAAGCTTTGATTTAATAAGGTTTCATCACCATTGGCATAACTTAAGTATTGTTGTTTGAATGATTTTGTCAGTGACTCTAATTCTTGTTTAGAGATATCAGTTCCATTGACTGATTTTGCTGCATCAGAATTCCCGCCGCTAAAATATCCTTCAATACCTACAAGCGCTAAAGGGGTTAAAAACAGAACGAGCAAGACCTTGCCCAACCAACCCTTAATAACTTTACGAAAAGATTCCATAAGTATTCCAATATTTTATTTGCAGAGGATTTTAACCGAAAAAACCCATTGAATGAATGTGTTAATCAAAACAATTAAATCTATCAATAAAAAACGCGCCAAAGAAGGCGCGTTTTAGGATTGAAGCAGCTTAAGCAACAGCGTCTTTTAAGCCTTTACCTGCTTTGAAGCTAGGTACTTTGCTTGCTTTAATTTCAAGAGTAGCACCAGTTTGTGGATTACGGCCAGTACGTGCAGCACGCTCTTTAACGCCGAAAGTACCGAAACCAACTAGAGTTACTGTATCACCCGCTTTTAAAGCTTCAGTAACAGAAGCAATTGTAGCATCTAAAGCTTTACCTGCGTCAGCCTTAGATAATCCCCCTTTCTCTGCAATTGCATCAATTAATTCTGATTTATTCATGAAAACTACGTCCTCTTAATATCGTTTATTTAAGGTCCAAGAATTTGTTTAAACTACCATAACGCCTTTATAGCAATGCTTTAGGTATAAACGCAATACTTATAAACCTCTTTTTTTTCAAAATATATGCGAAAAAAACATTGAATTATGAAGAAAATCATTTTGTGTGTATTTTTTCCAATAATTCTTTCTGTATTTTTTCTTGCTGCAAGGTCAATTCATCAACCTTGGCATGCAACTGAAGAATTAAACGCTCCAGATGTTGTACATCCTTCAGTGTGACTAATCCTATACGATTCAAGGAATGATGAACAGAGTTGTCGATCAGTTTTTCAACCTTATCTTTGGTATCTGTCACAGATTCGCGTGCTTTTTCGGAGACTTTTTCCACAGTTTGATCTGCAATATCGACTGTTTTGGATTCCAGCTCTTCTCCAACCTTGACCAGCGAGTCAAACAGTTTGTTGCCTTCTTCCTCTGCCCGGGAAAATGCCCCAAGGCCAGCCAACCAGATCTGCTTAGTATATTTACGAAAGTCCAGCATTGAACGTCGCTCTGAAGCAGACTTTGACTTACTCTTCACTGGTTTTTCAATCAATTCCTGATCTGTATCTTGTGTCGTTTTTGTTTTATCCATGTACACGACTCCTGCTTATTTTCTATGCAAATATCATAAAATTATCTACAAAATCACCGCATAATAGCAAATTTAGGGCTTGATAGATTTGCTAAACTGTTCTACAAAGCACTTTATTTCAAGTCTAATTTGATTTAACCCTGAAATCTTTTACTCAGCAGGATGCTTTTTCATTTTAATTTTCAGGTAAGGATTGGTTGTATATATGAGTGAATCGCAACAAAGTCAAAATCAACCACATTTGTTGCTTACGATGACTTTAATCGTTTTAGAAACAATATTCACGTTCATTCTCAAACATGACCGTGTTGTTGCTCTTCAGGCGAAGAAGTTTGTAGATGAGAATATTACAATAAAAATCAATAGTTATATTCCATATTTTGATTTCTATGTTCAGTTTACCAAAGACGGGCTGTTATTTGACTATAAAGCACCAGGCAGAGTTATTGATCTGGATGTTCGCACTACTTTAATGGATCTGATTAAGATCTTTATCTTTGGCAATCGCAGAAGCATTCGTGCAATGCGAATTGACGGTAATCAGGTTTTAAAAGACGAGTTCCGTGATTTACTGACTTTATTTGCCTTACCTAAAGTCTTGTCTGACTGGAAGCACTGGTTATCTGAACCACCGGCAGATGAGACCGATATTGTTTCATCAAGAAAACGTATTGCGCCTTTATTAAAGAAAATTGAAGATCAACGTTCTAAAATTAATAGCCTGCAAGTTGAAGTTAAACAGTATCGTAACCGCATTAAACGTATGGAGCGCCGTCAAAAGCGGATCAATATGGTCTTTAGTATAATCACAGTACTTTTGATTGCGTTATTAGTGTATAATTGGATCAGCGCGTAATTCTTTCAATTTCAGAAAATTAAATACGCTCGCCATTCACAAAAATAACTTGACTAATTTAGTCGGGATTCATAAAATCTACACATCTAGTCTAACCATGTGTATCGAATCATGCGCCTAACCACTCGCGGTCGCTACGCAGTGACTGCTCTACTTGATTTAGCTTTGCAGCCATCTGAACAAACGATCACGCTTGCTGAAATTGCAGCACGTCAAACTATTTCTGTTGCCTATCTCGAGCAGTTATTTGCGAAACTAAAACGTCATGGTCTAGTTTCGAGTGTTCGCGGTGCCAATGGTGGATACCATTTAGCACGCAGCGCAGATGAAATTACTGTGTTAGCAATTATTGAAGCTGTAAACGAAACAGTCGATGCGACTCGCTGTGACCATAAAGGCAACTGCCAAAATGGCGCGATGTGCTTGACTCATGATTTATGGCAAGAACTCTCCCACCACATTGCCGATTATCTCGCAAAAATCACCCTTGCTGACCTTGTAGCCCGTGACAACGTTCAAACCGTGTCATTACGCCAAAATTCAGCAAACATTGATTCAGCCCTTTTATCGGTTACAGGTATTTGACATGAAACGTCCGATTTATCTTGACTATGCAGCAACAACTCCGGTAGATCCTCAAGTTGCAGAACGTATGATGGAATGCTTAACTTTCGAAGGCACCTTCGGTAATGCAGCATCTCGTTCACATGCTTATGGCTGGCAAGCGGAAGAAAAAGTTGAATACGCCCGTGAACAAGTGGCGAATTTAGTAAAAGCTGATCCGCGTGAAATCGTATGGACTTCAGGTGCAACTGAATCTGACAACCTTGCATTAAAAGGTGTGGCTCAATTCTATGCATCTAAAGGCAAACACATCATTACTTCTAAAATTGAACATAAAGCAATTTTGGATACATGTCGTGAGCTTGAGTCTGAAGGTTTTGAGATTACTTATCTTGAGCCGCAACCAAAAACTGGCTTAATTACTCCAGAAATGGTTGAAGCAGCGATTCGTCCAGACACCATTCTTGTTTCCCTGATGATGGTAAACAACGAAATCGGTACGACAACTGATGTTGCTGCGATTGGTGAAATCACCCGTGCGAAAAAGATTTTCTTCCACGTTGATGCTGCACAGGCTGCGGGTAAAGTTGAAATCGATCTTTCTCAGTTGAAAGTCGATTTGATGAGCTTCTCTGCACATAAAATCTATGGTCCTAAAGGTATTGGTGCCCTGTTCGTACGTCGTTCACCACGTGTACGTCTAAAAGCACAAATGCATGGTGGCGGTCATGAACGTGGTATGCGTTCAGGTACTCTTGCGACTCACCAGATCGTTGGTATGGGTGAAGCATTTGAACTTGCAGGCAAAAATTTACAGTCTGAACAAACTCGTTTACGTGTCCTTCGTGACAAGCTTTGGAATGGCTTACAAGGTCTTGAACAGGTCTTCTTAAATGGCCACCCAACTCAAAACGTTGCAAACTACCTAAACGTAAGTTTCAACTTTGTTGAAGGTGAATCATTGATGATGGCACTGAAAGATGCAGCGGTATCTTCAGGTTCAGCATGTACATCTGCAACACTTGAACCATCTTATGTACTTCGTGCATTAGGTCTTTCTGATGAGCTTGCACACAGTTCGATCCGCTTCAGCTTTGGTAAGTACACCACTGAAGAAGATATCGATCACGTTTTAAATATCACTAAAGCTGCTGTTGAGAAATTACGTGAACTTTCTCCGCTTTGGGATATGTACAAAGAAGGTATCGACCTTTCTACAGTTGAATGGGCTGAGCACTAATTTTTGACTCTGAGATAGCTGTATTTACGCTGCTATCTCATTGATAAAAAATTTTTAATCCCCATATTTATATTAAGGCTGACCCCGAGTTTTGGAGAAGCAACATGGCTTATAGCGAAAAAGTAATTGATCATTACGAAAACCCACGTAACGTTGGTGTTTTAGACAAAAATGCAGAAAACGTTGGTACTGGTATGGTCGGTGCACCTGCTTGTGGTGACGTAATGCGTTTACAGATCCAGGTAAATGATGAAGGCGTGATTGAAGAAGCACGTTTTAAAACTTATGGTTGCGGTTCTGCAATTGCATCAAGTTCATTAGTGACTGAATGGTTAAAAGGTAAAACCTTAGACCAAGCACAAGCGATCAAAAACATTGATATCGCTAATGAATTGGCTCTTCCACCAGTAAAAGTGCACTGCTCTGTACTGGCTGAAGATGCAATTAAAGCGGCTGTTGAAGACTACCGTAACAAGAAGTCTAAAGCTTAATCATTCGTTTTTTAAAGAAAGATTCACGGAGTTTTCATGATCCACTTAACTGAAAATGCAGCAACTCATATCAGCAATTACCTCAAAAGTCGCGGTAAGGGTGAAGGCATTCGTGTTGGTGTGAAAACTTCAGGCTGTTCTGGTCTTGCTTATGTTCTTGAGTTTGTCGACGAAGTCGATACTCATGACCAGGTCTTTGAACAGTTTGGTGTTAAAGTTTTCGTAGACCCAAAAAGTCTGGTTTATCTCGAAGGTCTAGAAATGGACTACGTGAAAAACGGCTTGAACGAAGGCTTCGAATTTAATAACCCAAATAAAAAAGGCGAATGTGGTTGTGGTGAGTCATTCACTGTCTGATTGCAACAATAATTCTCTTTTTTCAGCATTAAAACAGTGTGAAATACACTGTTTTAATTGCATTTAGGCAGTTATTTTAATTGTCATCAAGCTTAATCATTTTTGCATATTAATCGCGGACTCTATCTCCCATGAATCATTTTGAGTTGTTCAATCTTCCTGTAGCACTCGATATTGATTTAGCCACTTTAAAAGCAGAGTTTTTAAAGTTGCAGCAACAATATCACCCCGATAAAGCTGAAGATAAAGATCAGGCTTTGATTAAATCAAGCGAGATCAACCAGGCATTCAAGGCTTTATCAGCGGTTGATAGCCGTGCAGCTTATTTACTGTCTTTAAAAAAACAGGACTATCATCTGGATCAGTCTATTAGCGATTTTGAATTTCTTCAGGATGCACTGGAAATTCGTGAACAATTAGATGATGCCTCATCAGCTGAAGATCTTTCCTCTCTGAAAGTTGAAGTTCAGCAATGGATTGATGGTCTGGTTCGTGAGTTCAAAATTGACTATGAAGATGAAGACTGGGGTGAAGCTCGCGATACCGTGCGTAAACTGCGTTTCTTTGTTAAAGTCATGGCGGACATCGACAAAGCGGAAGACCGTTTTCTGGATGATGACAGCTTTGATCTTGATGACGAATTTTAATTTTTCTATTTAATTTTAACGTGCAAAGGATGTAACACTATGGCTCTCTTGCAGATTGCAGAACCAGGTCAATCAAGTGCACCACATGAACACCGCATTGCGATTGGTATCGATTTAGGCACCACCCACTCTTTGGTCGCCACGGTTCTTTCAGGTCAAGCCAAAGTACTCAAAGATGAACAAGGTCGTGTGTTACTTCCTTCTATCGTTCATTATGCAGCACAAAGCACCGAATATGGCGATGATGCCAAACCTTTTATTACCACCGATCCTAAAAATACGATTGTATCCGTAAAACGTTTTATGGGGCGCTCCCAAGCAGATATTAAATTCCAGCATCCTTATGCCTTGGTGGGCGAAGCGAATGAAATGCCGGCATTTGAAACTGCACAAGGTCGTAAAACGCCAGTTGAGATTTCTGCGGAAATTTTAAAGCAGCTTAAAGAACGTGCTGAAGCCAGCTTAAAAAATGAGATTAACGGTGCCGTGATTACGGTTCCTGCATACTTTGATGAAGCACAGCGTCAGGCAACACGCGATGCTGCGCAACTGGCTGGTTTAAATGTTCTGCGTTTATTGAATGAACCAACGGCTGCTGCGGTAGCTTATGGACTGGATCAGGAAACCAACTTGAGCACAGATCGCAACTATGTGATTTATGACTTGGGTGGCGGTACCTTTGACGTTTCAATTCTACGTTTCTCTCAAGGCGTATTCGAAGTATTGGCGACTGGCGGCCATACTGCTCTGGGTGGTGATGACCTGGATCGTCTGATTTTAAAATGGGCTAAAAAACAGCTTAATATCGAAACCCTAGATGATGCTGAATATGCGCATTTTATTACTGCTGCGCGTAAAGCTAAAGAAACATTATCTGATGCTGACTCAGTTGAATTAAAGCTGCTTGACCAAAGCCTGACTTTAGATCGTCCGACTTTTGAAGAAATCATCAAGGTTGCCTTGGATAAAACCATCAGCGTATGTAAGCGTGTCATGCGTGATGCCAAGCTGGAACTTGATGATATTCAGAATGTGGTGCTTGTAGGTGGTTCTACCCGCTCGTATGCCGTGCAAAAAGCAGTACGTGATGTGTTTAACCAGGAACCACTTTGCACCATTAATCCGGATGAAGTGGTTGCGATTGGTGCTTCAATTACAGCGAATCAGCTCATTGGCAACAGTAAAGATGGATCATTATTATTAGATGTGACTCCACTTTCTCTCGGTCTGGAAACTATGGGCGGTCTGGTTGAGCGTCTGATTTCACGTAATACCGCGATTCCAGTCGCACGTCGCCAGGAATTTACGACGTATCAGGATGGCCAAACCGCTATGCTGATTCATGTGGTACAAGGTGAACGTGATCTGGTAGAACATTGCCGTAGCTTAGGTCGTTTTGTCCTGCATGGTATTCCACCAATGACCGCAGGTCAGGCACGCATTGAAGTGACTTTCCAAGTGGATGCAGATGGCTTGTTAACCGTTTCTGCCAAAGAAATGACTTCAGGTGTAACTGCACAAATCGATATCAAACCATCTTACGGTCTGTCGAGTGAAGATACTGAACGTCTGCTGTTAGAAGGTTATCAGTTTGCTGAAGAAGATAAGAATCTTCGTCATCTGCAGGAAACCAAGGTGGAAGCACAACGTGAACTTGAAGCACTGGTTCAGGCACTGAAAGTAGATGCTCAATTGATGAATGAACAGCAATTGGCAGAACTGACTGCTGCGCAAGCACGACTTGAGTCCGAGCTACAAGGTACAGATATCAAAGCCATTGAATCTGCAGTAGAACAGCTTAAAATACATAGTGATGCATTTGCTGCTCTGCGCATGAATCAACATATTGATGCTGCCCTTAAAGGCACTAAACTCGACGATTGGTCAAACTCAAACTAATTTAAGGTAAAGACTATGCCACGTATTAAAGTTCTTCCACATGCGCAAATTTGCCCTGAAGGCGCTGAGTTTGAAGTTGAACAAGATGCCAATCTATGTGAAAGCATGCTGAAAAACGGAATCAAGATTGAACATGCGTGTGATATGTCATGTGCATGTACCACTTGCCACGTAATTGTTCGTCGCGGTTTCGACAGCCTTGAAGAAATGAATGATGTCGAAGCTGATCTGCTCGATCGTGCTTGGGGTTTAGAGCCTGATTCCCGTCTGTCTTGCCAAGTGAAGATTGTGGATGAAGATCTGGAAGTTGAAATTCCAAAATATACCATTAATCATGCTTCAGAAAATCACTAAGATTCTGAAATCAAAAAACCACGCTTAAGCGTGGTTTTTTATGGTCTTTATCATTTATTTAAATCATAAAAATTAGATGACTTTTGATCGTTCAGCTGCTCGAAATGCTTCTTCAGCAGACAAAGGTTCAATGACTTCATCTTCAAGTTTTAATTTCACAATTCCTTGAGAGTTGGTCAGTTGCTGTTGGGTTTGAATGCGTTTAATCATTTTCTCCAGCACATGCAGCAACTCTGGATAATCATAGTTTTGCACTTCATCCAGATTTAACAGTAAATGGAAACCTTTATATTCATAATCAAACCAGCGCTGATATTCAACTTTCTGGAAGGCATATTTTTCCATCACTTGCCAGGTGCGTACCGGCGCCTTAATCCCTTTCAGGAAAATTGGCTTTTTAGGTGCACATAGATAGTCATTTTTGATCAGGTTATGGGTATCTTCAGAAATTAGGATTTCATCAACTTCCGCAGCACTTTGTAAGCGTGCAGCCAAATTAGCATCACGACCAACAATGGTATAGGCCATACGGTGATTGGCGCCATAGTTCCCTACGTGGCAATAACCGGTCGAAATCCCCATACGGATATGTAATGGCGGATAACCCATTTTAATCCAGCGTTCGCGTAACAATTTCATTTGCTGACGCATTGAAATCGCCATTTCCAAACAATTTTTAGCATCCTGCTCTACACCATCAGAGTGCGGATCGCCAAAGAAGATCAGGATGGCATCCCCCATGAACTTATCAACCGTTGCTTCATATTTCTTGGCGATTTCAGTCATATGGCTTAAATAGTCATTCAACAGGAAAGCCAAATCATCCGGAATCAGAGTTTCAGAAAGCTCTGTAAATCCCTGAATATCCGAAAAGAAAATCGTGAGTTTTTTACGTTTGTATTCGATCTTAGCTTCAGACTCGCCTTTCATGATGGATTGCCATAACTGCACTGGCGCATAACGGCTGAGCTGGTTAGCAAATTCCATATAACGGTTCATCTGGTCAAAATAATGATTTTTCTTTTGGGTCATATATTGCATACGACCGCTTTGATAGAAATTTCCGACACCAAAATAAGTAATCAAACAGATGAAACCTAGTACGGTGAGTTCCGTACTGGTGGGACTGAAATAGCTAGTAAATCCAAAAATGCCAATGGTAGACAGATAAAAGATCATGGTGCCAATCAGGCCAGCCAGTGACACCATCATGAATGAAATCTTGTTATTAATGGCGGTATACAGCAATGTAACTACTGCCAGTAGAGACAACACCAGATCCAGATGCACAGCTGCAAGTACAACTGATACGATAATCACATCTAGAACAAAGAAGAAATTACGTTTTAAATTATAGTCATATTTATAAATCATCCACCGGGATAATTTCGGTGTGATCACCAAGACCAGTGCCAGAAACAACGGAACGAAAATCTGGTAATTGGTGTCCGGCTCCGTATAGTGATAGACGATCAGAACCAGAGACAGCATGATATATCCCATCATCCGATGGAAATATTCAAACTGTTTCGGTTCCTGATGAATCCAGTCGTCTAATTGCACTCAATTACTCTCTTAAAGTCCAGAATCCTGAATGGACCATAAAATGTATGTCAACGCTTAGTCCATACGCCAGTCAAATGGCATATCCCCTTGACCGCGTAAAGCCAGCATCAAGGTTTGGCGCATATGTGCCAATACTTCACTGCTATAAGGAACTGCTGGAGTGCCCCATACCGGCTTAGGCCATGCCACATCGTTTTGATAACGAACCACATGATGAAAATGCAGTTGCGGCACCATATTGCCCAAAGCTGCGACATTCATTTTGTCGGCACGGAATACACGCGCTAACTGGCTAGATAACCAGCTTGATTCACGTAAAAACTGCTCTTGGTCAGCTTGGCTCAATTCATATAATTCGGTAATGCCTGGTACACGCGGGACCAGAATCAACCACGGAAATTGCATATCATTCATCAAACGACATGTTGATAAAGGAAAGTCGCCTACAAAAAACGTATCTTGAGCAAGTTGTGGATGCAAACTAAACATATCTTTATAAATGATGCAAAATTAGAATGATGGCTAATACTACCATATACAATTGCGGCTGAGTATTGTAAGCGGGTGCTTTAGGGCAATTTTGTATGAATTGTGAAGGACAAAACGGCAAACTATTAGCTTAAATAATTTCATATGAAAACAAGCTGATATTCACACTATATTTATAAAAATGAAATATAGCGTGAATATTCATATTCTATAAAATCTAAAACTATTAATTTAGCTCTTTTAATAGGCTATCCAATAAATCACTGATGAACTGGATTCTTTTTTGATAATCTTCCAGCATCACCATCACTTTTAATCGCTGACCGCCTTCCATCCTGAAATAGGTCGGATGTTTCTGCATCATCTGGATAATACTCATGGCTTGAACTGGTGTATCTGGCGCAAACTCGATATGGCCGCCCTGCCCACCAATGTCAATTTTGGTGATGCCCAATTGCTCGGCTTTAAGACGTAGCTGATGCACAGCAAATAATTGTTTCACCGGTTGCGGAGGAATGCCAAAACGGTCAATCAGTTCCATACGGATATTATCGAGCTTTTCCTGAGTATCGGTATTACTGATGCGTTTATAGAACAGCAGTCGCTGATGTACATCACCCAGATAATCGTCCGGAATCAAGGCTGGCATATGCAGGTTGATTTCTGCAGTTAAAGACAGTGGCACATCAAAATTCGGCGTTTTACCTTTTTGAATCGCTTTAGTCGCCTTTTCCAGCATTTCCATATACAGGCTATAACCGATCGCCTGCATCGAGCCACTTTGCTGCTCGCCTAAAAGTTCACCTGCACCGCGAATTTCCAGATCTTCGGTGGCCAGCATAAAGCCTGCACCCAGATTTGAAGCCCGTTGAATCGCTTCCAGCCGTTTTTCTGCATCACCTTTCAAGGCTTTTAGAGATGGCACTAATAGATAGGCATAGGCTTGGTGATGCGAACGCCCAACCCGGCCACGCAACTGGTGTAACTGTGCAAGACCGAGCTTGTCTGCGCGCTCAATAATAATCGTATTGGCATTCGGCACATCAATCCCGGTCTCAATAATAGTCGAGCACACCAAAACATTGTATTCCTTATGATAGAACTGCTGCATCACCTGCTCCAGTTCACGCTCACGCATTTGCCCATGGGCCACAATGACACGTGCTTCCGGCACCAGATTCCGGATATTTTCTGCAGCACGTTCAATGGTATCGACTTCATTATGCAGGAAATAGACCTGACCGCCACGCAGTAATTCACGCAGAATCGCCTCTCGAATGGTGTCGCTGGTATGTTCCTGCACAAAAGTTTTTACAGCCAGACGGCGTGCTGGTGGTGTTGCAATAATGGACAGATCACGCATACCACTAAAGGCCATATTCAGGGTACGTGGAATTGGCGTTGCTGTTAGGGTCAGCATATCGACATCGGCACGCAAAGCCTTAATACGTTCCTTATCACGCACCCCGAAACGATGTTCTTCATCGACAATCATCAATCCCAAATTATGGAACTGGACATTTTCCTGTAAAAGCTTATGGGTGCCGATGACAATATCGACTTTGCCATCCGCTAAATCCTCAATCGTTTTGGTATGCGCTTTAGATGAACCGAAACGGGAAAGCACCTCAATCCGAACTGGCCAGTCCGCAAAACGGTCTTTAAAAGATTCATAATGCTGTTGTGCCAGCAAAGTGGTAGGCACTAATACCGCAACCTGACGGTTATTTTGAACTGCGACAAAGGCTGCCCGCATGGCGACTTCAGTTTTACCAAAACCGACATCACCACAGACCAGACGGTCCATTGGTTTTGCCAGTTGCATATCATATAGTGTGGCTTCAATCGCATTGGCCTGATCCGGTGTTTCTTCATAAGCAAAGCCGCTAGCAAACTGCATATACAGACTTTGATCAACCTCAAAACTGATCCCCGGCTTAGATGAACGACGTGCCTGAATATGTAATAACTCGGCTGCGACATCATGAATCTGTTCCAAAGCCTTACGTTTGGCTTTATTCCAGGCATCCGTACCCAGTTTATGTAACGGCGCCAGATCTGGATCGCCACCACTATAGCGGCTGATCAGATGCAGGTTAGTCACCGGCACATAGACTTTGGCACCTTCTGCATAATCCAGTTGCAGAAATTCATGATCTTGATCATCGATACTTAAAGTAATTAAGCCTGCATAACGTCCGACACCATAATCAATGTGTACTACTGGCGCACCAATGCTCAGCTCGGTCAGACTGCGGATCAGGAATTCTTCTGATACTTCCTGCTGACGCTTGCGACGACGTTGGACCACACGATGTTCGTAAAGCTGATTTTCCGAGATCACACTGATCCGATTTGTCAGAACAAGACCACGTTCCAATGGTGCACTGGTAATCGCAATCGCATGCAGAGAATCGATAAAAGCATCAAAGTTTTCTACGGTCGGAATATCACCCAGACTTGGACGCAGCGCATCTTTTAAGGTTTCACGCCGACCGGCACTTTCAGCGACCAGTAAAACCGGATGATCGGCCGCATCAATATATTTTTTGACTTCGGTAAAGGGCTTTTCACGTTTTGGATCAACAGGCAAGCGTGGTGGTAACTGGGTATCCAGATTAATCACGCCGGCTTTCTCATCAAAAGCTTCTTGTGCCGCAATGATGCGACTAAACTGATTTAGCTGTTCTAAAAGCTGATTGCTCGGACAGAACAGTGCTTCAGGCGGCAGAATCGGCTGATCAATATTATGGCGGCGATCTTCATAACGGCGAGTTACGTCCTGCCAGAACTGTTCTAAACTCTGCTCCAACGCCTTATCTGTAATGACAATGCCATTCTTGGGTAAATACGAAATTAAGGTACTTTGCCCTTGCATCGCTTCATGACTAAAGAATAAAGGCAGGTAGAACTCAATTCCCGGTGAAGCAATGCCATCCATTACATCCTGATAAATTGGATTTTTCTTTGGATTAGCTGTGGGGAAAAATTCTGCATAACGGTCACGGAAAGTAGCACGACCCTCCTTCAGTGGAAATTCTTGTGCAGGTAATACGGTAAATTGTTCTAGAGTTTGCGTAGTACGTTGCGTTTCCGGATCAAAAAATTTCAGGGTTTCAATTTCATCATCGAACAGGTCAATCCGGATCGGTGCATTTTGACCTGAAGCATATATATCGATAATGCTACCGCGAACTGCAAATTCGCCATGGTCATAAACGGTATCGACCAGATGATAACCAGCCTGAATCAGTTTTTTCTTTTGCTGTTCCAGATCCAGCTTTTGCCCGACTCGAATATCGAAGTGTTCACCCAGCACCCATGAAGTAGGTGCAACACGCTGTGCCAATGTAGAAGCTGCCAGCAACAATACGCCGCTTTGGGGCATATTAGATAAAATTGCCAGACGTTCAGAGACGATATCCTGATGCGGTGACAGACGGTCATAAGGCAAAATTTCCCAATCTGGAAATATGGTTGGTTTAATCCCATAAAATTCCAGTTCGCTTTCCAGTTGACCCAAATGCTGGTTATTACGTGCAACAATAACAAATAGGCGCGATTGCTGCTGCTTGATAATTTCTTTCAGCAATAATGCAGTAGACGAGCCTTGCAGATTGCCTAACCAGCGTTTCTCGCCTGCCTTGAGCTTGGGTAAATTAAGTTGGGAAATTTCTTGTTGGAACATGTATATAGCTTTAAAGTCTAAACAACATGAAGCTTATACTATCACGATGATCTGGTGCTATTTCGTTATTTTTATGCAGTCGTTACAGATTGACTGCACAGGATAAAATCAGCCTATGATTCATCTATTTTCTGTCGCGTAAAAAGTTACGATAATAGTCATTCAACTTTTTCACAATTGCTTTAAATTGCAGCAGATTTTCTTCAGTATTTCCTAATCTTGCATTAAAACGCTGATTGGCAATTTCCAGATCAATTTTTTCATTAATGATCATTGCAGTTGAATATAGCGCTTTTAAATCATCAAAAGTTTTCATGCGTCGGTTGGACAGGTATTCCAGCCGCTCGCCCAGCTCCTGATTTAAATTAATCCCATCCACAATATAGCCATTCCCTTCTACATATTGGATATGATTTTCTTCCAGAAAAACCTGAGCTGGATCAGGTTTATTTGATTTAAATATGTTACTGATTTTATCAAACATGCTATGCACTCAATTCATTGTGTCATCGATATAGTCTAGATGAAAATGCCCCAAACCCACAGACAGGATTTGAGGCAAATGGTTAAAATCAGTACGAGTCTATATTGGACTCATCCTTAAAAGTTCAGGATACCTGTTCCCATTGATTCATCATTGGAACTTCTGAAACCAGATTTTCAAAGGCAAAGATTTCATCCAGCTGAATTTCACTCAATAAACCCAGCTCCAGCACCACTTCAGGTACAGTTTTATTTTCACGAATACATTGCTTGCCAATTTCATCACAAGTGGCATGACCTAAAAGTGGTTCCAGTAAGGTAATAATCCCGATACTGCGCATCACTGCATTTAAACAGTTCTGTTCATTGGCCTGAATCCCGGCAATACATTTTTGTTGTAGGGTCTGCATACCTTGAGTTAATAATTGGATGGATTCATTCAGAGATACTGCAATGACCGGCTCCATGACATTGAGCTGTAATTGTCCTGCTTCTGCTGCCATCGTTATAGTCAGGTCATTACCAATCACACGGAACGCAATCTGATTGACTACTTCTGGAATGACCGGATTGACCTTGGCTGGCATGATAGAGGAACCTGCCTGCAATTCTGGCAAACGGATTTCCGCCAGACCGGTACGCGGGCCAGAACTCAAAAGCCGCAAGTCATTACAGATCTTGGATAACTTAACAGCCAGACGTTTCAGACTACTGGATAGAATAATAAACACGCCGCAATCGCTGGTCGCTTCGACATAATCTTCCGCGCCTTTTAAAGGTAGGCCAGTAATTTTCGCTAAAGTTTGTACTGCATGTTTGGCATAACCATCTGGAGTATTCACGCCGGTTCCAATGGCGGTCGCACCCAGATTCACTTCCAGCAATAACTGACGCATTTGCTCAATCAACTTCAGGTCTTCTTTTAATAAGGTTGCGAAAGCACGGAATTCCTGTTCCAGTGTCATTGGAACTGCATCCTGTAACTGGGTACGCCCCATCTTGATCACATACTGAAACTCTGATGCCTTGCTATATAAAGTATCAATCAACGATTTTTGTACATGAAGCAGTTCATCCAGACGTGTATAAGTCGCTAGACGTAGTGCCGTGGGATAGACGTCATTGGTCGATTGCGAAGTATTCACATGATCATTCGGATGTAAAATATGGTAATCGCCTTTACGATGCCCGAGCAATTCTAGCGCCCGATTTGCAATAACCTCATTCGCATTCATATTGATAGAAGTACCGGCTCCACCCTGATAAGGATCAAGCGGAAATGCTTCCTGCCAGTCCTGAGGTTGATGAATCAATTCATCACAGGCTTGTTGAATAGCAGTACTTTGTTGTTCTGATATTTTCTGAAAATGTAAATTCGTTTGTGCTGCTGCTTTTTTAACTTGCGCCAATGCGCGAATAAAGTGTGCTTGCTGGCCTACTGCCAGACCTGAGATCTGAAAATTCTCAATCGCACGCAAGGTATGAATACCATAATAGCTGTGCTGGGGAATTTGTTTTTTCCCCAATAAATCCTGTTCAATTCGACTTGATTCTATTTGCAACATATTGTCCATGTCATATTACTCTTAGCAATGATGCACCATTCAGAATGGCATTCATTCACTATGAAGAGAGGCCCTAAAAACAAATAGAAGTGATTTAAGCAGGATTTGAAACAAAATATGTCTAATTCGAGATTGTTGTTATTTTTGTAAAATTGTGTAATTAAAATACAAAAGTTCAATGAATTTAACTGTTTATTAAAATTATTTATTTTTCTTCAAAACCATGTGTAACTTTGCGTTTTACCCCCATCTACTAGTTCTTCATTTTTATTAGAAAATTCTTAATTTACACAAAATATACATAAAAGCTGATCAACTGTTACAGAGTGTAATTTTTAAACCATGTTTGAATCACTGCCCTGTGAACACAGTTCAAAAATCATCCCGGATGATGATGTTCAAAATTTAAGGATACTCTGCCTATGAGCTCGCTTAACCCGACACTGATAACTTTTATGTTTTATATCGTCGCCATGATTGGGATCGGTTTATATGCCTATCGTGCGACGTCCAATTTTGATGAATATATTCTGGGTGGGCGAAGTCTGGGCAGTGTAGTGACTGCGCTTTCCGCAGGTGCCTCTGATATGAGTGGCTGGCTGCTGATGGGCTTACCCGGAGCCATCTATTTTTCCGGTCTGTCAGAAGTCTGGATTGCGATTGGTCTGATTATTGGCGCTTGGTTCAACTGGCTACTGGTGGCTGGCCGTCTACGGGCGCATACCGAGTACCAGAACAATGCCCTAACTTTGCCCGATTATTTCACCAGTCGTTTTTCGGATAAGAAGCGGATTCTACGCTTACTCTCTGCGATTGTAATTTTAGTGTTCTTTGCAATTTACTGTGCTTCCGGCATGGTCGCAGGTGCACGTTTATTCGAGAGTTTGTTTGGCTGGGATTACACGACAGCACTTTGGCTCGGTGCAGTGGCCACGATTCTGTATGTGTGTATTGGCGGCTTCCTGGCGATCAGTTGGACCGATACTTTCCAGGCAGGCTTAATGATTTTTGCCCTGCTCATTACACCCATCATTACCTATCTGGCATTGGGTGATAATGCTCAACAAGTAGGTACTCTATTAGAAACTGCCCGTCCACATGCCTCCAATATGCTGGAAGGGCTAAGTTTTGTGGCAATTATTTCTAGCTTAGCTTGGGGCTTAGGCTATTTTGGTCAACCGCATATTCTTGTACGTTTTATGGCGGCAGATTCGGTCAAAACCATTCCAGCTGCACGCCGAATCGGGATGACCTGGATGATTCTGTGTCTGGTGGGTGCAATGTCGGCGGGCTATATCGGGATTGCTTATTTTGCCGCAAATCCTGACCTTCCTGCTGCTGCAATCGTCAACCAGAATCCTGAAACCGTGTTTATGGAACTGACTAAAATCCTGTTTAATCCCTGGATTGCAGGCATTATATTGGCGGCAATTCTGGCTGCGATTATGAGTACATTAAGCTGTCAGTTACTGGTCTGCTCGACTACCCTGACTGAAGATTTATACAAGGGATTCCTACGTAAAAATGCTTCGCAAAAAGAACTGATCTGGGTCGGTCGTGGCATGGTGATTGTGATTGCCTTGATTGCAATTTCATTGGCCATTAATCCAAATAGTAAAGTTCTGGGTCTGGTGGCTTATGCCTGGGCTGGCTTTGGCGCTGCCTTTGGTCCACTGATTATTTTCTCATTGTTCTGGAAACGCATGACCCTCAACGGCGCCATTGTCGGCATGGTGGTGGGTGCTGTAACTGTAATTGCCTGGAAAAATTATATGGGTGATACCGGTCTATACGAGATCATCCCGGGCTTTATTCTGGCAGCGCTAAGTATTGTGATTGTAAGTCTATTGGATAAAGCGCCAAGCCACGATGTAGTCAATCGTTTTGAACTGGCGAAAGCTGAATATCAGAAAGAAATGGCTGAAATGAATAAATAATCTTTCTATTTCAAATTAAAAAGGGACTTTATGTCCCTTTTGTTTTGTCTGAATTTATACCTTGGCTTTAGCTGGCATTTTCAGCTTGATCTGCTGGGTTTCCTTAATCACTTCCATGACCGGATAACTACGGGTTTCCTTTACCCCCGGTAATTGCCACAAAATATCACCGGAGATTTTGCGGAATTCATCCATATTGGCACAGCGAATTTTCACTACAAAATCAAAGCCTCCACTGATCATATGGCATTCCACGATATCGGGAATATGCTGTACCGCCTCGGAAAATTCTTCCAACACATTCGGTGTGGTTTTATCCAGCAGAATTTCGACAAAGACCACAAAACCGTTATTCAGCATAATTGGATTAAGTCGCGCTTCATAACCGAGAATAAATCCCTCCTTAGTCAGTTTTTGTACACGCGCCAGTACCGCAGTTGGTGAAAGATTCACCATCTCTGCCAGTTTAATATTGGAAATTTTCGATTCAGACTGCAGCAAATCAAGGATGCGAATATCTATTCGGTCAAGGCTTAAATATGGGCTATTCATTAGAATTATTCTCTAAAAATGATACAAACTATAGTGAGATATTCGTCAAT
This sequence comes from Acinetobacter sp. YH16031, assembly GCF_013417335.1. NCBI lineage: Bacteria > Pseudomonadati > Pseudomonadota > Gammaproteobacteria > Moraxellales > Moraxellaceae > Acinetobacter > Acinetobacter sp. YH16031. Next base: position 13,850 of record NZ_VPED01000026.1, on the reverse strand, counting down.
TATTTTGGGATTATAGATTAAAACTCATTCAACTCAAAGAACCGATTGACGCAGTACAGGAAGTCACTATGTCCACTACAATACGCCCTAATTCGCACTCGAATGCAGTGAAGCAATCGAATTACATTGCTGAATTTAAGGATAAAAACCAATACGAACAGCGCATCAATACTGCATGGCGACGTGTCGAGTCTGAGTGCGTGGAAACACTGCTGGAACATAGTGAAATTTCTTCAGAACTGACGGATAAAATTCAGCGCCTGGCGTTTGATCTGGCACACTCCCTGCGCGAGCGTAAAGGCTCTGGTGGTAAAGCCGGTATCGTTCAAGGATTGCTTCAGGAATTTTCGCTCTCTTCTCAGGAAGGGATTGCCCTAATGTGTCTGGCAGAAGCTTTGCTGCGTATTCCGGATACGGCAACCCGTGACCTGCTGATCCGTGACAAGATCAATCAGGGCAACTGGAAAGAGCATCTGGGTCAAAGCCAACTAATGTTTGTGAATGCAGCAGCTTGGGGATTGATGCTGACTGGCAAACTGATGGAAACGCCTCAGCAAAAAAGCCTGTCGAGCTTATTGACTGGTCTTTTAGCACGTAGTGGCCGTGGCATTATCCGTAAAGCGGTGGACGCCGCAATGCGCATGATGGGCGAGCAGTTTGTCACTGGCGAAACCATTGATGAAGCCCTGAAAAATGCTGAACGTCTGGAAGATAAAGGTTTCCAATATTCTTATGACATGCTCGGTGAAGCAGCGCTGACCGATCCGGATGCAGAACGCTATTATCAGGATTATCAAGATGCGATTCATGCCATTGGCAAGGCATCAACAGATAAGGATGTTTATAACGGTCCGGGAATTTCTATCAAACTGTCTGCACTGCATCCACGTTATCAGCGTTCGCAAATGGATCGCGTGAATGATGAATTGTATTCAAAAGTACTGAATCTGGCAGTTCTGGCGAAAAACTATAATATCGGGCTGAATATTGATGCCGAAGAAACTGAGCGTCTGGAAATTTCCTTAGAGCTTTTAGAACGTCTTTGTTTTGAACCTGAACTCAATAACTGGAAAGGCATTGGTTTTGTGATTCAGGCCTACCAGAAACGCTGCTTCTATGTCGTGGATTACATCATTGATCTAGCTAAACGCAGCCAGAAACGCCTGATGATTCGTCTGGTGAAAGGTGCGTATTGGGATAGCGAGATCAAGAAAGCCCAGATCGAAGGTATGTCTGATTATCCGGTATTTACCCGTAAAGTGCATACTGACCTATCCTATATTGCCTGCGCACGTAAACTACTGGCAGAGCCGGACTATATTTACCCGCAATTTGCGACACATAATGCGCAGACTGTTGCCACGATTTATCAGCTCGCTAATCCAGACCGCTATTATGCCGGTCAATACGAATTCCAATGTCTGCATGGCATGGGTGAACCGCTATATGAAAATGTGGTAGGTGATAAAGCGGCTGGAAAACTTGGTGTTCCATGCCGGATCTATGCGCCGGTCGGTAACCATGAAACCCTACTGGCCTATCTGGTTCGTCGCTTGCTAGAAAATGGCGCGAATACCTCTTTCGTCAATCGCATTGCTGACAAGAGTTTAAAAGTCGAAGACCTAATTGAGAATCCGCGTCAAACCATTTTAAAAGCAGCTCAACAAGAAAATGCCTTAGGTGCCAAACACCCGCAGATTCCTTATCCAAAAGATTTATTCGGTGCTCTGCGTCCAAATTCGTCCGGTTTGGATCTGGCCAATGACGCAGACCTGCAAGCCTTAAATGAAGTTGCAACTGACTCGGCGAATAGCCAATTCCAGGCTGCTGCAATGGGTACTGCTTTCTCAGAAATTAACAGTCATCCTGTACAGATTATCAACCCAGCCCAGCATCAAGATGTGGTGGGTACTGTATATGAAGCAACGACTGAACAGGCAGAAATTGCCCTGACTCAGGCCGTAAATGCACAAAGTTTCTGGAGCAACTTGCCAAAGAATGAACGTGCTGCCTGTCTCAATAAAGCCGCTGACCTGATGCAACAACATTTGCTGCCACTGATGGTCTTACTGTCTCGTGAAGCTGGTAAAACTTATGCTAATGCGATTGCTGAAGTACGTGAAGCAATTGACTTCCTGCACTACTATGCTGGCCAGATGCTGGACCTGTCTAATGATGTACATATTCAGCCTTTAGGAACTGTACTCTGCATTAGTCCATGGAACTTCCCTTTAGCGATTTTTACTGGTCAAATTTCTGCAGCACTGGTTGCTGGCAATACTGTCATTGCCAAACCGGCTGAACAGACTCCATTGATTGCAGCTCAAGCTGTACAGATCCTCTGGGAAGCAGGCATACCACAAGATGTGTTGCAACTCTTACCGGGTCGTGGTGAAACCATTGGCGCTCAACTCAGCCAAGATTCCCGTATCCAAGGCATCATGTTTACCGGTTCTACCGAAGTAGCGAAGATTCTACAGAAGACCGTTGCAGAACGACTGAATCAGTTTGGCGAAAGCGTGACGCTGATTGCCGAAACTGGCGGTCAAAATGCCATGATCGTAGATTCATCAGCACTCACCGAACAGGTTGTACTGGATGTAGTTAACTCAGCCTTTGATAGTGCCGGTCAACGCTGTTCTGCCCTGCGTGTACTCTGTGTGCAGGAAGACAATCTAGATACTGTGCGTAAGATGCTACAAGGAGCCATGCAACAGCTACGTGTCGGCAATCCGGTTCTACTCAAAACCGATATTGGTCCAGTGATTGATGCCGAAGCATGGCAGAACATCCAAAAACATATTGATCAAATGCGTAGTAAAGGTCATCAAGTTCATCAACTGATGTTTAATCAAGATGCTTCCGATCTGGCTCAAGGTACTTTTATTCCACCGACCTTAATTGAACTGCCGAATTTAAATGATCTTGAGCGTGAAATCTTTGGTCCAGTACTACATCTGATTAGCTATAAAGCCGGCGAGCTGCCACAACTACTAGATCAGATCAACAGCAAAGGATATGGCCTGACTATGGGCCTACATACCCGGATCGATGAAACCATGCAGACTGTAATTTCAAAAGCACATGTCGGGAACTTGTATATCAACCGAAATATTGTCGGTGCTGTGGTGGGTGTACAGCCCTTTGGTGGTGAAGGTCTGTCTGGGACTGGTCCGAAAGCCGGTGGTCCACTTTATATCTACCGTTTAATGCATCAGGTGTCTGAGAAGAAACTGGCTCAGCCTTATGCGATGCAGTCTGCTCAGGCACTACTTAAAAATCCGGTGTCGCAAGATTTTAAGGATTGGGTAAGCAAGACTTTTCCACGGGTTTCTTTGCAAGCTCCTGCTCAGATTGCAACGGGACATAGCTTTAGCCTGCAAGGTCCAACGGGTGAAGAAAACCAGTACATGATCTTGCCGCGTGAGAGTGTGCTCTCTCTAGCAGAAAATGATATGGATCAGATTCAGCAAATCTTGGCGATCTTATCGGTTGGTAGCCGCCCGGCCGTACTCGCAGACAATACTTTTATACTCAAGTATCTGCAAAGCATGCCCGCAATTGTAGTGAAGGCCATTAAAGTTATCAAGGATATTGAATCGGGTGAATTTGAAGCTGTGCTGCATCATGGCGAGACTTCTGCATTGCTTGATCTACAGCAACGCATTTCAACACGGCAAGGAGCTATTGTAGGTATCACGCATTTAAGCTCTGGAAATTATGAGATTCCAGTGGAGCGTTTCGTGATTGAACGTGCAATCAGTATCAATACCGCAGCTGCAGGTGGCAATGCCAGTCTCATGACCATGTCAGGCCTATAAACAGCTTTAGTAGTTAAACTATTTTAATCCCTTTCCTCTTATGGCCAAATCTCTCCTCTTTGAAGATTTGGCCTTTTTTTAACAGCTTTTCCAGCCTGTTTCCCTGAATAGTCTTAGGCAGAACAGCAAATTTTTGCTACCATCTTGGCTTTCAAAATATTTGCGATTTTTTACTGCATATGACCTCATCTTATCAGCAACAACTGGATGCCAAAGTTGAACGCATTAGCGCGCAATTTGCCGAATATCAACCACCTGCCCTTGAAGTATTTGAGTCGCCTGAACAGTACTATCGCATGCGTGCTGAATTCCGGATCTGGCATACTGAAGATGACCTGTTCTATGCCATGTTTGAACGTGATGAGAACAATAACAAGAAAGTGATCCGTATTGATGAGTTCCCTGTGGCTGACCGCAGTATTAATGACTTAATGCCGCAATTGCTAGAAGCCTTCAAAGCCGATGCAACTCTGGGCCACCGCCTATTTGAAGTCCACTTTCTAGCAACACTAAAAGGTGAAGTACTGGTTTCCCTGATCTATCACCGCAAGCTGGATGAAAGCTGGGAACCTGCAGCTAAAGCACTGGCTGAAAAATTGAAGATCAAGCTGATTGGTCGTAGCCGTGGCCAGAAATTTGTCTTGAGCGATGAGTTTGTCGTAGAAGAACTCACTGTATTTGACCGTAAATATCAGTACAAACAGATCGAAAGCAGCTTCACCCAGCCGAATGCGCAAGTCTGCCAGAAAATGCTGGAATGGGCATGTAATGCCGCGCAGCAATCTGATAAAGATCTCTTAGAGCTGTATTGTGGCAATGGTAACTTTACCCTGCCACTCTCCACCCGCTTCCGTCGTGCATTGGCGACTGAATTGGCCAAGTCATCTGTCTATGCAGCTGAATGGAATATCGAACAGAACGGTATCGACAATATTCAGGTAGCACGTCTATCTGCTGAAGAATTTACGCAAGCTTTTAATGGTGAACGTACTTTCCGCCGTCTGCAAGAAGCCAATATTGATCTGTCAACTTATGACTTTGATACGGTATTTGTTGATCCGCCACGTGCAGGGATCGATGATGAAACACTGAAACTGCTACAGCGCTTTGAACGAATCATCTACATTTCTTGCAATCCGGACACATTACACGACAATCTGAAACAATTGTCCCAAACCCATAAAATTACCAAGTTTGCCCTGTTCGACCAGTTCCCTTATACCCACCATGTAGAGTCAGGCGTACTGCTGGAAAAACGCTAAAAATATTGTTTCAATTTATTTTTTTGTTACATAAATGGAGCTTTTGTTAGCTCCATTTTTATACATAAAATTAGTAACTTATGCATGAATTATCTTGTTTCAATCAAATAATATCGTTCAAAATGTCTTCTGCAATCGAAAATTTGAAATACTGACTGCTGCTTTTATCACATAGGTCCTATTGCTTTATTTATTAAATTGGATATATTTCACCCTATGTTAGGTTGTGTATGAAGGCTCTATGAGTTTCTGGCAGAAGTTGTTTTCAGATGAACAACAAAATGAACACAAGAACCAGATTGCTTGTGTTGAAAATGATTACTCTTGCAAGACAAATGAACAGCTCCTTGAAGCACTGTCTAAAGCAACTGATGAAGATATCATTATCGGAATCAAAAAAGTTCTAGCTTCTCGCGGTTATAGCCGTAAAGAACTCAATGAACTTCAGCACCTGCCGCTGCAATAAGCAGCTTAGGTCTTGATAAAAAGCATTTGCATACGCAAATGCTTTTTTTATATCTATCATTTGGATTTTTGCCTACCCTTCTTTGCTTTTAATCAGGTGGAACCTACTCCTTCTATCTAAACCTAAGTGTCTATATCTTTATTTCTTTTCAAATATGCAGATAAATGACTTTTCATATTTGCTTAGGCTATTTAGACATTATTATAGTTTAAGATCTGCCTCAATCAGTTCACATACAGCATTTATAAAGTTCGAAAAATTTAAAGATGACTGTCTAGACAACGAATTCTGGATAGAATTGAACCCTAAAACATCGATTAATTCACAAAAAAACAGTACACTTGCTGTTTAAAATACACTTGTTATTAAATGGCTTAATCTTTACATGCAGCGAACTAAACGGTTTCCCATAGGTGCGCATCTTATGGTTAAACATTTCGGTTATACTCATCACGGGATTTATGCCGGGCGTGGTCGTGTCATCCACTATTCTGGTTTTGCACATTTATTTAAGAAGCATCCAATTGAAATCACCTCAATTGAGAAATTCAGCAATGGCAAACCGATTCAGATCCAGTATTATGCTTCAGCAAAATATAAAGGCCGTAAAGTGGTTCGCCGTATGCGTTCCAGAATGCATGAAAATAACTATCACCTGATTATTAATAATTGTGAGCATCTCTGTACCTGGGCAATCACTGGTGTAGAAAGCAGCCCACAAGTCATTCAGATGATGAATCGCCTGACGACGATCGGTTATATCAGCTCCATGATGAGCTTTATGAATAGCCTTTTCCTGACCTTGACGACCACCTGTTTCGCCCTAGCTCTCTATATCAAGAAAAAGCTACGTGACAAGGCTAAACAACGTTTAGAGCAATATCGTGAGCTACATGAGCAGGTTAAAAACAATAGCTCAGATCTTGGCAATCATTTAAAACATCGTTAAGGTTTTAGTTTCTTGCTATTAAATTTTTTAAGACAACTATTTAAAATAAGATGACTTTCATTTGATTTATTTAATAATTAACTTTTCAATAAAACCTGTTCAAACCTAAGTTAAATAAGCTTTTTGAGCTTTAATTGCTTCAGGTAATTCTTGTCCTAAAGAACTCAGGGTTTCACGTTCGATCAATCTCACAATAGAATCTAAAGGCAGATCATTATCCTGAAATCCGAAAGGCTCTTCCAGTTCCGCACTCAGTTCATCTAGCCCTAACAACATATAGGCAATCAGGCCAACTAGAATCGGTGTCCATAAACCAAGACTGGCTTCCAGACTAAATGGCAGGATAAAACAGAAAGAATAAACAGCACGATGCAACAGCACCGAATAGGAAAATGGTAACGGCGTCGACAGGATCCGGTCACAACCCGCCTGTATATCACCCAAAGCCACTGTATGCTGATTCAAATTGTTATAAATAATATCTGTGATTTTGCCCTGTTTATAGAGCAGAACCAAATCTTTCTGGATCTGTTCCAGTACCCATTGTGATGCATTGATATGCGTGGGCAATTGTTCATATGTAGCAGCTTCAAAACCAGTGTGGGCCTGGTAATGCTGAATACTTTGCTGTTGCTGTCTCAAACGGTCACGTAATAAATGAGTGAACAGCATCATTCGATACAACAGGATTTCACGTGACTGATCATCAAGGACGTAACTATCACGACATAAATGACGTGTCGTAGCAATCAGCGCTCCCCACAGCTTGCGTCCTTCCCACCAGCGGTCATAACAGGCGGTATTACGAAAGCTGAGAAAGATCGACAGAATCACCCCGAAGATGGTAAAGCCTATGGCCGGCACTGCGGGAAAACTAAAGAAATGCGCCTGACGCAGATAGACCAGTAAGCCTGAAAGAAAAATTACCAGCCCCAAGGCAGGTAGAACTTTAGGCAAAATTGTGCCATGCCATGCGAACAATAGACTAAAGCTATTACTTTTATCACGAACAATCATTCATTCTTTCCTGCCACGATTGAAAAAGCCCAACCGGAGTTGGGCTTTTTAGGGATTTAGCTTAAATTATTTGCCAGGTTTAAAGCTGTCTTTCAAATCTAGAATACGGTTGAATACTGGTTTGTCGCTTGTATGATCATATTGATCCGCTACGAAATAACCTTCACGTTCAAACTGGAAACGATCTTCCGGTTTTGCCTGAGCCAGTGCAGGCTCAATAACTGCTTGAACCACTTTTAATGATTCAGGGTTCAGATTCGCCAGGAAGTCATCCCCGGTTTCAGGATCCGATTCAGTGAACAGACGATCGTAAATGCGAACTTCGGCAGGAATACCTTTGGTTGCAGATACCCAGTGAACCACCCCTTTTACCTTACGGCCTTCAGGATTTTTACCTAAAGTTTCAGGATCGATTGAGCATTTCAGTTCAACCACTTCACCGTTCGCATCTTTAATCACTTCATCACATTTGATGACATAAGCATGACGAAGACGCACTTCACCGCCCGGAATCAGACGTTTGAAGCCTTTAGGTGGCTCTTCTTCAAAGTCTTTACGGTCGATATAGATTTCTGAAGTGAGCGGAATAATACGTTCGCCCATATCCACGTTTGGATGACGTGAATGAGTCAGATCCATATCAGCTGGCAAATTGGTTAAAGTCACTTTCAGTGGATTCAATACTGCCATACCGCGAGCTGCAGTATTTTCTAAAGATTGACGGATACAATATTCAAGCATTGCTACATCAACGATACTGCCATCGACTTTAGATACTCCTACACGCTTACAGAAATCACGCAGACCTTCAGGCGTGAAACCACGACGGCGCATACCGACAACAGTCGGCATACGTGGATCATCCCACCCGTTAACATAACCGCCTTCAACCAGCTTGCGCAGCTTACGTTTAGAAGTGATGGTGTAATCAACATTCAGACGGCTAGATTCGTATTGACGTGGAACTGATGGCGATTTAACTTTTTCCACCACCCAGTCGTAGAATGGACGGTGATCCTGGAATTCCAGTGTACAAAGTGAATGCGTAATGCCTTCAATCGCATCTGATAATGGATGCGCATAGTCGTACATTGGATAAATTTTCCATTTATCGCCAGTCTGGTGATGCGCAGTATGCAGAATACGATACAGGATTGGATCACGCATATGCACATTTGGAGAATTCATATCAATCTTGGCACGCAATACCGCTTCGCCTTCAGCATATTCACCAATGCGCATTTTCTCGAAACGCTCAAGGTTTTCTTCCACAGTCGCATCGCGTTGTGGTGAGTTTTTACCTGGCTCTACAAAGTTACCGCGGTTTAGCTTGATCTCTTCCGGAGTTTGCAGATCCACATAGGCATCGCCCTGTTCAATCAGTTGAATTGCCCATGCATATAACTGGTCAAAATAGCTTGATGCATAGCGTGGCTCACCATTCCACTGGAAGCCCAGCCATTTCACATCATTGGCAATACCATCCACATATTCCTGCTCTTCTGCATCCGGGTTGGTATCATCAAAACGCAGGTTGCACAGGCCATCAAATTCTTCAGCAATACCGAAATTCAGGCAAATCGCTTTTACATGACCAATATGCAAATAACCATTTGGTTCAGGCGGGAAACGGGTGACCACTTGCTGGGTACGGCCAGCTGCTAGATCGTCAGTAATCACCTGGCGTACAAAGTCTAAGCCTGGTTGTTGTTCCTGCTGCTGCGCTGAATCGACTGCATTCTTATTTTGGGTCGGGTTGTCGGGCAGAGACGTCACAACATCATTTGGCTTCATGATTAATCATTCACTTCTAAAGTTAAAAAGGGATTAATGAATATGCAGTAGCTCACGCGGTCTAACTGTATTCACTAAATAAAGGTTCTTTAGTTTAACTATAGGTGAATGATCTCTCAACCGTTAACTTAGGTATTTGATTTCAATTCGTTCATTTTCAAATTGGAAAATACAATAGCTTACCAAATCGTAAAATATCCGCTTTTGACTGAGCCAGCAGATCAGTGCATGCTCTTAGGGTCAGACAAGCTTTATGAATACGAATGATCTAGAAGAAATGACTTTGTAAATCAATGCATAAATAAGATACGATTTTTATGTTTTTAACAAAGAAAATTATGTTTTTGCTTGCCTTGTCGATTGTAGTTTGCTTATGCTTCCTTCATTCAGAAAAAACCATGGCATTAGTCCATGATTAGGAGATTACACAATGAGTTTTCCTCAAGTCGAATTAAACACCAATAAAGGTCGTATTGTTCTTGAATTAAATGCTGAAAAAGCACCTAAAACAGTAGCTAACTTCTTGCAATATGTACGTGACGGTTTTTATGACGGCGTAATTTTCCACCGCGTTATTGATGGTTTCATGATCCAAGGCGGCGGCATGGATGAAAACTTCAAAGAAAAAGCAACACGTGATGCGATTGAAAACGAAGCTGACAACGGTTTAAGCAACGATGTAGGCACCATTGCAATGGCACGTACTCAAGCACCTCACTCTGCTTCTGCTCAGTTCTTTATTAACGTGAAAAACAACTCTTTCCTTAACCACACTGGCAAAACTGCACAAGGTTGGGGTTATGCAGTTTTTGGTAAAGTGGTTGAAGGCATGGACGTTGTTGATGCAATCAAAGGCGTTCGCACTGGCAACCGTGGCTACCACGCTGACGTTCCTCTAGAGAACGTTGTGATCGAATCTGCAAAAATCATTTCTGAGTAATTTTAAATCCTCCCTAACCCTCCTTTAATAAAGGAGGGAACCATCATTTTTAAAGATGGTTTTTCTCATCTCTTTTGCAGAGGGAGGTCGGGAGGGATTAAAAAATAAGGAAAAGATTCGTGACCTATCTGTTTATCTCAGATTTACATTTGTCACCTGATCACCCTCGACTCGTTCGGGGGTTTTTAGATTTATTAGCAGCTTATCAGCATAAAAATACCCAACTGTATATTTTGGGCGACTGGTTCAATGCTTGGATTGGAGATGACTACACTGCTCCCTGGCTGGATGAAATCGTCAATGCTTTAAAACAGTTTAATCAAGCCGGCAATCAGATCTATTTTCTCATCGGTAACCGCGACTTTGCCTTAGGCCAAGACTTTCTGGATCAATTTTCCGGACAGCTTTTACCTGAAGTGACCAGTTTAAATATCGGTTCGATCCGATACCGGATTGAACATGGCGATGCACTCTGTACCGATGATGTGTCCTATCAACGTTTCAGAAAAATCATCCGTCATCCCTGGATGTTAGGTTTTTTAAGAAAAATGCCTCTTAGCTTTCGAGCCAGACTCGCCAACGGTTTCCGCAAGAAAAGCCATGAAGCACAGCAATTGAAAAGCTATGAGGTTATGGATGTAAACCCATCTGCGGTAGAAGCAGCACTCAAAGAAGCAGATGTGCTGATTCATGGACATACTCACCGCGCTGCAATCCATGATGTAAATGGTAAAAAAAGAGTTGTTTTAGGAGATTGGAAAGCTGATTATGCTGAGATTTTAGAGCTGGGCAGCTCGGATATTGATATTCATAACATTCAGCTAAAAATCTGGTATTACCCATAAAAAAAGCAACTGCGAGCAGTTGCTTTTTTTATTTTATTTAACTTAAACGGTATAACTGGTTAAAACCAGTATAGAAACTTTTACCATCCAGATTAAATGGATATTGTTCACCATTTTCAAGTTCAATCATCTTGCCCACATTGACCATAATCATACCATTGATGGTATTTTGCTGACGTTGCATTGGTACAACTTTGACTTGAATTTCACAACCATTAATGGCGGTCGCGATAGACCATGTATTTAAATTTTTCAAAATATTCACTCATAATATGAGCTTTTTGTGATTAAACAAGGAGAGCTATAGACTAAAAATAAATCTTATTTCTGGGTTTGCTAGAGTTTTTTTAACAGGAAAACCTGTCTTTCGTGTATCACAATCAGCTAAAAATAAACCAGCGAAAACAGTATTCGCTTTAAAGTAATTATCTTATAACTCTTTTTTGACCAAATAGCAAAATTACATTGTAATGACATATGTCAAGAGTAGTATTTTTCAGATGCTTTTTCGCCTATCTGAATGTCCAGTAAAGAAGTATTTCAACATATAAAACAAACCGATCAACATCATGATACTAAAGCCAGAGATCAAATCACCTGAATCAAGAAAGTTTAAAACTGCCAGATATCCACTAAGCAATGTATAAGTCAGCATTAAAGACGAATAAGATACGTTGCCCTAAATGATAACGTTGTTGTTTTTTTGCTCATGGATCTGTTTTTGCTGCTCAAAAAATATATCAATTTCTTCTGGTTTCATTTTACAATCCCACCCATCTTATTTTTTAAACTACTATAGCTAAAGTAAATAAAAAAGCTCTGACAAATCAGAGCTTTTATAAAATATCTTCTATGTAAGTAATCAATATTGAGAAACCACAATTTACGACTCTCTGATATTTTTATAATCAATAACCGCCTTCTGACTTGATGACTTCAGCATCAGGTTTATATTTCGCCAAAAGTTCACGAAGCGAATTCATCAGAACACTGGTATCAACCCCTACTGCAACGAACTCAGTTCCAAGCGCCAGATATTTCTGGGTAGCTTCATGCTGCGTCGATAAAATCCCAGCAGCCTTACCTGATGCACGAATCCGCTGAATAGCGTCTACTACTGCTTTTTGTACTTCAGGATGGTTCGGATTCCCCTGATAACCCATAGTCGCTGAAAGATCTACCGCCCCAATAAATACACCATCAATCCCCTCAATCTTGAGGATTTCATCCAGATTTTCCAGACCTGTCACCGATTCAATCTGAATTAACAAACAGATATTTTCATGAGCAGTCTGATAATAATTCGGGATACTGTTCCAGCGTGTCGCACGTGCCAGCGCAGCACCCACACCACGAATTCCTTCCGGTGGATAACGGACTGCTTTGACCATTAATTCGGCCTGCTCCACAGTTTCTACCATAGGAATCAATAAGGTCTGTGCGCCAATATCGAGTAACTGCTTGATCAGTTGTACACTGCCTATTGGGGGGCGTACTACAGCTTGAGATGGATAAGCAGCGATACTCTGTAATTGAGAGAGCGTTATTCTTAAATCGCTTGGGGCATGCTCGCCATCAATCAAGAGCCAGTCATAGCCTGCATTTGCCGCAATTTCTGTCCCATACGCATCAGCCAGTCCGACCCACAAGCCAATTTGCTGCTGCGTCTTTAATTTACGTTTGAAGTAATTGGTATATTGCATCGGCCCACCTATCTTGCATGCTATTGCCTGAAGTTCTTATTAAACTCCTGTTACCAGAAACTGCCAATATACAAAAGCTTGCTTTTTATCTGATTTAACTCTTAGTTTTTCATAAAATTTCACTCAAGATTATATAAATACAGACTTTGCCGATGATGTTTTTATTGTAATAATCTTTTGATCAGAAAAATCTAGATGCCTAAAGCATATTTCTAAACGCCTTATCAAAAGATTGGAGTCCATCAATGGATTTACTCAAGATCGCTCAAACCCGTTATACCACTAAAGCTTATGACCCTAACAAGAAGGTTCCAGCAGAACAATTTGAACGTTTATTAGAAATCTTACGCCTGACGCCATCTTCGATTAACATTCAGCCTTGGCATTTTTTTATTGCCGACAATGATGCCGCTAAACAGCGTATTGCCAAAGCACTAGTTGGAACTTATGCCTACAATGCTCCCAAAGTGCTGGATTCTTCACATACCATTTTATTTTGTACCAAAGCCGATATTGACGAGTTACATCTGGACAATCTGTTAAATCGTGATGATCTCAGTGGTCGTTTTAAAGATGAGAGCGCCAAAGAAGGTCAAAAGAATACCCGTACCGGTTATGTACATTATTATCGTAATGAAAAAGGTGATATTCAGCGCTGGGCAGAAAACCAAACCTTTATTGCACTAGGACAGATCTTACTGGCTGCAGGAAGTGAAGGTATTGATGCCACACCGATCGGTGGTTTTGATGAAGACATTCTGAGTGAGGAATTACAGTTAGCTGAACAAGGCCTGATTCCATCAGTACTGCTTACTTTAGGTTATCGCAGTGAAAATGATTTCAATGCCAAATTGCCTAAATCTCGTCTGCAAGCTGAAGATATTTTCACCAGACTGTAAGCATTTTATGGTATAAAAGGGGTCTAGTGCCACTGCTGTCCCATAGTTTGCTTTAAATAAAAAAACCTGAGTCCTAACAGTTAAAATATGAGTGCAAACAAACACTTTAACGACCAGGATTCAGGTTTTGTCACATCAGAATACCGTATTTCAT
>NZ_VPED01000025.1:0-48408 GCF_013417335.1 Acinetobacter sp. YH16031 | reverse complement strand
ATTTATGTGTTGTATCCGAATAGCCTGTTGCTATTAAAAGCCAAAAGACACTGTAAATTGGATCCTGAATTGAAAATCTATAATCAAGAAATCAATAAAAGAAGAATCGGAATTGAGCATGTATTTGACAGCCTGAAAACCTTCAAAATCCTTGCTGAGCGTTATCGAAATAGAGGTAAAAGGCTTGGTTTGAGATTCAATTTAATCACTGAAATCTACAACTTGGAACTGAGCAAAAAATGATTTATGAAAGAGGTCTATTGTTTCTTTTTTAAGCATAACTTTTTGATTTATTCTAAAAATCCGTTCATATTTTTAAATTTTTTGACTACTCATTCTCCTTATTAAAGTACCTCAAACTCAATTCTGCGATTTTTCTTGCGGCCTTCCACAGTTGTGTTATCCGCTACAGGTTTATTCGAACCGAGGCCTTCCGTACTTAAAGATTCTGCTGGGATATTCTTATGGATTAAATAAGTTTTAACCGCATCTGCACGTTGCTGACTCAAGATGATATTTTTATCAGCATCTCCAGAACTGTCTGTATGCCCTAAAATCTTGACCTTTTTTCCACGCACACGTTTCAATGCAACTGCCATCTCATCTAAAATCTGCATCCCTGATGCGGCTAAAATTGCACTACCAGATTCAAATTCAATAATACGATTTTTTAATGCAGTATCAATAATCTGCTGTTCTGCCTGATTCAATGAAAGCTGGGTATTTAAGCGAAAATTTACTGGTGTCAAACTTTGAAATTTAACTTGAGTTGTTTGTAAATCTTCAGAATTGGACAATTTTCCTGCCATTTTAATCTCTGTTCCTTTTACTGTTAAATTGCCCTGTTTCACCTTTTTAAGATCATCATTAATCACTTTCGTTACTGTATTTAGCCAGTTACTTGGTGTTGTAACTTGGCGAACCTGAATCTGATCCACCACATTTTGCTGTCCATAAATGCTATAAGCTTTAGCCAAAATCTCAGTCTTTATTTTTTCATTTGGCACTACCCCTTCAATCACAATCGGTTGAGCAAAAATCATAAAGCTTGTACTTAGCCCTAATACACTTATTAGTATTTTTATTGGGTCAATATAGTTCTTTTTTTTCATCTTATTCTTCAATAAATGTTTGTTTAAAAATTTGAATAATATTAGTCAGGCTCATCCGTTGTTGATTCAGTATTTGTTCTAACACTGCTAGACCTGCATTTTGTTCTAGATAAGGATCAATCCAAGCCGCGTGCAACAAGGACACCCAATGCTGACTCTGCATATTTTGATTAAAAATATCGCCTAAAGCTATACTATCAGTACCTTGGAAGCCACATAATAAAACCGGTTGATCTGCATGCAACAATCCAATAAATAAATGACTAGACTGTTTCTGTATAAACAGGCTAATCAGATTGATCCAGAATGCAGCGATTTCATAGCAATAGGGCATGTTATGAATAGGTAAAATCAGAATTTTATTTAAACGGTCTGTACCCTGCTTAATAATGGGTTGCAGCAATAATCCGAGTGCAATCAGTGTTTGTACCAGTTCATATACTGTACCCCCCATAAGCCTAGCCAGCAAATTCAATGTCTGCGTATCATAAAATTGCTGAACATCTTCAGCATTATATACCGAACTTTGATCGGTTAATTTGCTTAATTTATCCAATAAAATATCCGGACTCTGAATCGAGCGTATCACCCGATTACGCTGATAAAGCTCGATCAGCGTCGGTTTAAACCGGTAATGTAAATACATCAGGTTTTCATGAGGCTGATCCATTTCAATAACTTGTCCTAGAATCATTGGAAAATGACGGCCTGAATAATCTTCACTGCTGATCAGATTTGCCACCAAAAACTGGCCTACCTGAAGATTGACTAGGAAAAAATCTAAAGATGGCAATTTGGTATAATGCTGCTTGAAATTGTTAGACTGCATCGCATATTCAAGCGCTTTACTGACCCAACGGTCTATAGATTGAATCAGCCCATGCTGGCCTTGGGATTTTAAGAAGTCACCATGAGCTGGGCATTTTCCATAATAAAAAGGCTGGGTCGATAGTTTATACATCGCCACTCACCTCAAAATTCTGCTTCCATAAATTGATCCACATCATGGTGCAGTTGCCTCTAACTTTTGCTGGCTAGTCGCCATCGTTAAAGATGACATTAACTGACCATTGTTAGTTGCTGACTGTGCAGCAACCACTCGAACCGCCTTGTTTGACATGACCTGATCAACCAGCTGTAAATTGTGATAACCCGCACCTCCTGCAATCGAACTAGAAGTATCTCCACTGACCAGACGGAAATTAACTTTTACTGCTAGGCTCGGCTGCGCTTTGCTCTGCCAAACCATTTCAAAAATATTCCCTTTTTGCTGCCGCTGCGCTGAATCAATCAACCGATTAATCCCATATTCACCTGGCTCATCAAAAATGGTATGGGTCTTTCCTTCTAGATCGACTACGCTAATCCGTGCACCCGGAATCGTTCCGGGATTTGGCCAGATAAAATTCACCCATTGTTGAATGCCGTTTTCAAACTGCATACGCTGTCCATCAATCTCAATGTTATAGGACAATACATTCGGATTTTCCAAAGGATAGAACTGGAAATTTGACTGATTTGAAGAGATTGTTCTATTCGAACTTTGATTTAATTCACCTGTAGCGACCCCATGTACAGGTGCAACATAATTTTGAAAATTTGACACAAAAGCAGGATTCAAACCGACACCTAAATCCTGCCAGGTTTTAGAAGTCAGCTGATAGCCACGACGAATTACTAAAGGATCCAGATATTCTTTTACAAAGCGGGCAATACTGCCATTTTCACCAAAAATCTGGTTAATTTCGGCCGTTGTTGCTTGCAAGCTGGCTTGGCTGTTAAAAGGGTATTTATGTGCAAGACTACCGCTAAATGGCTGATAAGCATGAATCTGCCATAACTTATTGATTTCAGCCTGTGCTGGTGGAATCAGACTCGAAAAGGCCTGTGTCAGTGGTGCGACTAAAATCTTTTGCAGGATTTGCTGATCGAGTTCTTGGCTTCCTGTAGACATTTTTTCAGTGACAAATTTCTGGCTTAAATTAAAGGTAGAATTCTGCTCATGAATCGTTTGTCGCAGTAAAGCCATACTTGCTGGACCAATATCACCAGAACTTTTCAGGTCATTGAACTGGCTACGCATCTTGCCCAGTAACGCAAGATATTCATCCAGTAATGATTTGTTTTTCAGGTCATCTCGCTGGCGGACAATTTGGTATAGCACCTGAAAATCTTGGGCAATTATGCCTTGAGACAAATGAGCAGCTGCATTTTGTGCTAGATTTTTCTCATCATGTCTTAAAATTTTTCGTTTAAACCAGGCCATGAAACCTTTTTGTGGCGTCGCTAATTCCGCTTGAACCATTGGATTATCCCAACTGGTTTCTTTGGCAATACGTTGCAATAAGATTCGGATTGGAGAATGTTCTGTTTCTCCCAGAATATCCATTTGGCGGATCTGCTGGTTCATGTCTGCTGCTTTAGCATAATGAATACCATTCAGGAACTTACGCCATTCGGCAATATATTCTTTTTTATACATCTCTGTGAGCTGTTTACGGATTTGTTCCGGACTGCCACTAAAACTGAGATCATCAGATTTTGAGACATTCAGTACCCAGTCTTTACTCTCGGTCGGATTTTGTGCCGCCTTTTCAATCGCAGGTTGTACATACTCGTTCCAGGCTTGATAGCTAAAAAAACCCGGTATGGCATAACTACCTAACATCGTGGATTGAGTATCTTGTTCTAGTATCTGCTTTAATGTCAAAGTGGGGTAACGCACCGAAGCACGCATTTTTATCTCGTTATAGACGCGATCTCTTGCCGAAATGCCTGTTGTAATCGCGGTTAAAATCTGACGGCTTTGCTCGACCAACACCGCATCAGAATTTAATTGAGGAAAATGCTGGTGATTGGTTAAGGTCATGGCATAACTTAATAGCTGTTCAGCTTTCTGAATCATCTCGGCACGAGGCATCTCACCACGATGAATATCCAACCAGGAACGCCAGAAACGGGTGACCTGATCACTCAGATGTCCCGCCTCTATATACTGCCGATTACTTAGCATCAAGTAAGTTTTCAAGGCATTATAAGCATCTTGCGGATTCTGCTCAGACGGTTCTGATATCACTTGTTGCACTTGAACAGTCTGCTGTACAGGTACATTGATATAATTGGCTTTCAGATGAGCTTCATTTAATTTGAGCTGTTGTAAGTATTGGGCAATATTTTGTTGTGTGGGTTGTAATACCAGCAGCTCTACCCCTTTTAAATATTCAGTTTCGAGCTGTTCCCGAATTTGATCACCTTGATAGAGTCCAAAACTGTATTTGTATGGAAGCTGCTGTTCATATTGATCCAATTGTTGTAAATGATCTTGCAAAATCAATAAAGAATCCAGCTGGGTCGAGAGTTCATGACCAGATTGCTGATGCAGCTGCACAACTTTATTTAAATCAGTCTGGATTTCGCTCATTAGTTGCTGGTTATTACGATATGACCAGATCCATAAACTGAGTACAATCGCAACTGTCAGCAGAGTGCCTATAAACCCGATAAAACGCTGACGTTTACGCAGCGGATTAATCTGTTGTTTAACCAGATTTTTATCTTTTAAAATTACTTCTGAAAACAGGTTTTTTAGAAAATATCCATGATCTTGAGATATCGATCGTGTAGGTAGACCAAATTCAACATCTTCACTTCGAATCAGATGAAAATCCTCAGCAATTTGTTCGGTTTTTGGGCTTTCAATGGTTCCTTCCTGCAAGGCACTGGTAAAGTAAAAGCCACGAAAGACCGGTTTAAACTGGTAAGGATTTTCTTGAAATAGGGCTGAAATAAAGGTTCTTAATACCGGTTTTAAACTTTTAAACTCAAGCGGAAAAGTCATTATACTTGGTGAAATATATTGAGAATGACGACGTGACAAATGGGTATGACTGACATTTTTTAGACCGTCATATAAAATATTATAATGCTTTTCAAAGAGCTGAATCGCATTCTCACTGGACTGAGGATCGTAGGTCAAGGTAGCACCCCAGGTCTGATTGAACTCATGCTCGCTATAACGATCAAAAAATTCAGTAAAGCCGGCAATCAGATCCATTTTAGAAAAGATCAGATACACGGGTGTCACAACTTCTAAACGTTCAGTCAAGTCCTGAATCCGGGCACGCAATTTTTTTGCCAGTTGAATTGATTTATCTGGGCTCTGGCTCACCAGTTCAGCAATGCTGACAATGACAATTAGCCCATTAATTGGTGCTTTGGAACGACTCTTTTTTAGAATATTGAGAAAACCCAGCCATTCGGAATGATCTTCGCTATATACTGAATAACGTCCGGCTGTATCCAGTAAAACACCGTCTGTAGAGAAAAACCAGTCACAGTTTCGTGTACCACTTAAACCAGCAGACACCGTTTTACGATGGGTTTCTTCAAACGGGAAATTTAATCCAGAATGATAAATCGCTGAACTTTTTCCTGCTGCCGGATTGCCAATGACCATATACCAAGGCAACTCATAAAGGGCCGCATTGCCTTTACGATCCCCCAATTTAGATTTTCGGAGAAGTTGGATTGACTGCTTCATTTGCTGATTAATCAGTTGCAGTTCTTCCTTATTTTTATATTTATTTTCTGCTTCAGCATTTTTGGACATGGCCTCAGCTAGCGCCTTACCCTTTTTGCCATGGCGATAGCGTTGAATCAACTCGTAAATTCCCCAGCCAACCAGAACAGCAATATAAACAGCTACCAGACTCCAGAAGACCCGATCAGATACGGTATTCTTCATCGAAATCAGAACAACTAAGAAAGATAGGGCCATGATCACTTTAGGATGAGTGACATATTGCCAGACATAACCTAGGACCGTATAAATTAATGTATTCACTATAATCTCTAATTATTCTATTTTTTTTAGTTATTTATGCGACTAAAGCTGTTGCTTCAATTTTTTCTAAATCTTTATTTTCACAATAAATATATGTGTTTTCCTGTTCCAGGCTATAGGTCATCGTAATGATATTGTTTCGCATTTGTGTCACTAGCATCATCCCAAAAATATGTCCTAAACATTGCGTATTTCCTATAAAAGATTGGATATAAATAAAAAATTCTGGATGAACTCCAATCGGAATAAAAGTTTGCTGTAATTGATGAAGGTTTTTGGATTTTTTTGTTTCATCTAAGAGCAATACAAAGGCCTGTTCTTTTTCGATCTGGCCAGCTAAATCTAACTGCTGCTCAGTTAAATAATTTTTTAACTCTTTCATCTGAGTGCTTATTCTTATTTTTTGTAATACAGGAACTACCTCAAGAACGACTTGTTCAGCAGTTAAGCACCAACTGGCTGCATATTCTGAAGCAATATATTGCTCATTTTGCCAAAGTTGTTCATCCAGCCAGTCCTGATCGATTTCAGAATCCACCATAATAATCAGGTTTGCTTGTTCAGGCTGCTGAGCAATCTCTTGTAAAAGTTCAATATAAGAAGCATAAGCCTTGGGTTGGCTGAAATAATAGAATTCAATATGCAGATGATCTGCCCGGAATGAGTAATCATCTTCTAACTGCTGTAAAAGTTGAGTTTGAAAAACCTGATCATCCCAAGTGTGAATCAGATTTTCTGCTAATAAGATATAAATATTGAGACGATTTAAACGTACTACAGTTTCTATCTCTTTCTGAGTAATCTCCTCTTCCTCTTCCTCTTCCTCTTCCTCTTCAACATTTTCAGGAAGATTTTCTGGATCCCATCCGGGATGCATACGGTATTGGTAGGCAAAGTCACTCTCATAAAAAAGTGCAGACCGTTTTAATTGCTGGGAAATCCCTTGTAAACTATGTTCATGCTGTTGCAGTTGCTGCCGAATTAACTGCTGTATTCGCCGTTCACGTGTAGTCAAAATTAAAGATTGATCTTCATCATCGTCTTGAGTTTTTTCCAGCCACTGATCGAGTGCTGTAATACGATAAGATAAAAGAGGCAAGCCATAATTATTGCTCAGTTGGAAATCCAGTTCAGGGCTTCTAAACTGCTGCATAAACTGTATGATTTCTTCATTTTCTCCAAAACAATGCCAAGCAGCACTGGATAAAATGTTCAAAGTGTAATGCTGGGCTGTTTGCTTAGCTAAATTCACAGCTTGTTTTTCTTTTTGCTGTACTAAAATAGATAATTCCTGATCTTTTTGTTGCTGCAGTTTTTTGTTTCGGAAATTTTGAATAGTTTTATAAATAAAATAAGGGCTTAAAATTAGCAGACAAAGTGAAACTGGTAGCAAGATAAAAGACCAGATCAGATCCATTTGGGATGGATCATAGTTGCTATCTCGCCAGTAATAGATCGCTAAAGTGCCAACTAAAATAGTAAAAATCAGAAAAGCAGAAATGATAAATTTGATCATGCCATGCTCCCTTTTAAGCAATAACACGTTTCATTATTATGTTCATCCTGTTCAGGCAGGATAAATGCCCCTTGACCCAATGTCATTGAATTGTTTTTGCCAAGCTGTACAGATGAAAGATCTTGTTTATCCAGAATCAGTCGAATATCGACTTGCATAGTTGGACTGCACCAAGTATTGATAATTTTTTGTAATTTAACGTTGTATGTCCCTTGGGCTAAGAAACTTAGATAATCCTTTCGGCGTAAAGGACCAATCATAATTTCGATTCTTTCATCTATTTGAGTAATATTATCACCACAAAAGCTATTTATGCCGAGTGCAACTGGTCGAGCTTCACTTAAAGAACTTTTCTGCTGATCATCTAAATGGAATTGCTCTGGCATTAGCTGCTTAATTTCAAAATCAAATTGAAAAATACAGGACAGAATGGTTTTCAAAGCATATTCACTATTATTTTGTCCCTGCATTAAGCCTGCAAACTCAGCAAAATAATCATCTATGTACTGTTGGTCTTGTTGCTCTTCCACATAACCATTCAAGGCATGTAAAATTTTTAAGTAGTGATTATCCTGTTCAATTTCATACCGTACAGGCAAGTTGTAGTTCAGGCAGGCATCAATATATTGCACAGTGAGTTTGTTATTAAACAGCCCTAAAAAATACAGACTTTGTTCACGCTGTTGGCGTGCTGCATCTCTGACTTTATGGGTGTAGGTATAAGGTAATACCCCTTGGATCCCCGTCAGCCCCACCATCAGATTAGTGATTTGTACCCGTTCATCGTCTAGCTGAAGTGATTCAATTTCAGATACCGGAAAATTCAGATTCAATGAACTTAAAAAATAAAAAGTATTATTCCATTTTTGCTGATTTTGCTGCTGAGGATCGTGTCGTAGTAACCGCGTTGCCTGAACCAGTTCAAATGCAGTCGGTCGCTGATAGAGCTGATCAATTACAGAAGTCTCTTGCCACCAACGTTCTGCACGCATTGGTATAACTCCTGTTTTGATTCTGAGTCCAGCACAGTCATCTCCACATAACTATTCATCTGAACTTTTAAATTAAAAATATGATTTAGAATCTGGGCAAAAATATAAATACTTGTACCTCGGAAAACTTGGGTATCCAGCTGGATCTCGACTTTAACCCCTCGAACAAACAGTGGAAATGGATGATGATCAATCAGCTTTTGCCTCAAAGAAAACTCAATCGCCTGAATTGAATTAATAATGAGCTGATTTTCTTTCGTTTGCGGTAAGTTATAAAGCTCAAGCAGCTCTTTCATATGACTAACTGAATCCCCTTTCATCAGAGACAAATTATTCAAAGACAGATGAGAAATGATTCGCCATTGTTCTAGCTGTTTTTGCTGAAAACAATAAGGTAGGTTTGGCCGTTTTAATAATTTGCCTTTCCGTACCAGATGATTTTCATTGAGAGATAAGCTGTTTTGATCTTGGTGATAACTTTGATAAGGTAAATCCCTATTAGTACATAGTAAGCGTACACTAATAAAATCAGAAGTCGCCGTTCCCGGTTTTAGATTCTTGGAAAGAATCGAGTATTTAAAATCAATACTGTTATTTTTATTCGCTGCTGGTAAAAGCTGATAGAAAAACTGTTGGTTCTCCTGATGAGAATGATTCATGGCAAAAAATGGTAACACTTTATAAGTCAGTTGATTCTTGTCACTCTTTTCTCTTAAGAGATTCATCTCAGTAATGCCGTAAACCTGAAAATATTCAGGATGATGGGCATCACTGATTAAAGGATATTCGAGTTGTTGATGATCAATTTTTTGAGGTTCAGCCTGTTTTTCAAACAAATTGACGATTGGTGTGCTAAACAGCTTGAGGTTTGCACTATTTAACTCTGCATAATTTCGGATAACCACCTGATCATTCAGGTCTATCTTAAAATGAATCTGCAATTCGAAATCTGTAATATCTTTCATCACAGATTTTAAAAAATTTAAATTGAGATTTAAAAAATTAAATTTTTCTGGAAAACAGAAATATTCAGTCAGCAGACGATAAGCTTGATGTGTATGTTGATCAATCGGAAGAATACTTTCCTTTTCAGTAAAACCCATCACTTCAAATGGACGAGCAATATCAACTTTGTGATTCTGATATTTTAAAGAAAAAAGGGTGTCAGACTTAAAAATCGTATCGAGAACCTGTAAAGGAAAATTAGAAATCGCATCCAGATATAAAGGCAATTTTTGTTGGGCTAATAGTTCAAGTTGCTGATTAAATATTTCAAATTTAAGTATGAGTTTGGCATTACGATTCAAATGAATATAGGCAGAAGGATGCGTTTTAAAGCTCACTTCTTTCAACTGGATTGGTAATAAAGTGACATCATTCACGGTACGGTATTCACACTGGACACCACGAATACTGCGCGCCTTTAAGACTGTATTTTTCGGAATTATATAGTCTTCTTTTAAGCTCTTTATCTTATTACTATCTTCGAAGCTGACGAGTGAACAGGCAGGAAAAGTTTTTAGATATTGTGGAAACATCACCTCAAAAATTGAGCGTGTAAAGATTTCATAACTGTCATTCAGCTTTTTATCAATACGTGCTGAAATCAGCGAAAATGCCTGTATCAGCCGTTCAATATGTGGATCATCAATATGCTCTTGATTTAAAGATAAGCGTTGCGCAATTTTAGGATATTTAGCAGCAAACTCCCGTGATTGCTGGCTAAACTCCTGTAACTGCTTTTCATAATATGGTAGTAAATCTTCAATCACATGCAGCCTGCTTATTTCCGAGCCAAGATAACGTATTGCTGTGTTGTTGGTTTAAGTAATGCATCAAACATCACCACCTCATATAAAGGTGAAATATTTAAGTAGGCTGAAATACTTAAATACAGGCTACTCATGTTGTTTTCATTAATGAGCATCTCTACTTTCACCTGTTTTAAACGCGGTTCATGTGCACTGATCGACTGCTCAATTGAACGGCAAATTTTGTCACGATCTGTAGGATTCGCAGTCGACAAGCCAACAAAATCAATAATTCCAAATTGCAGAATTGAATTTTTTATCCCTGGATAATGCTCTTCCGTTTGATTCAGGCGAGTCATCCGATTATTTAAAAGATCTTCGAGATCATGGGCAATGGATTGTCTTAATTCTTGTATAGACAAACCTTGTCCAGTGTATTGATCATCTACAGGTAATAAACGTTCGAATAACGTACTTCTAAATCCATAAGGATAAAGTTGATCCAGATTCATATTCTTTTCATTAGATATTTTTTAAAAGAGAAAGATAAAGGCTAGGGATATCAGCCTTTATCCAGGCCATGTAAATTAAGCTGCGTAAGAAGCAGTATTATTTGATAATGACCATTTCTTGGTAACTGCACCTTTTTGCGAACCGTTAATATCCTGCTGATTATAAGTCCACTCAACTGCAGCATATTTCAGACCAAATGTTTCCGTGGGTACACCTTCCTGATTCACATTTGGAGTGACCTGAGAAACTAGGACATGCTTGAGTTTGATCTGCAAATACTTGATACGTTTGTCACCGTTGGCACGATAAAAATCAATTTGTACTTCATCAAAGGTATACCCTGCAGAGCAAGCCTCCCAAAGCTTTGGACTAGTTGCATCCAGATCCTTTACAAAGACCATATCAGAATGCTCAACTCGTTCTGCAGTATGGCCGCCCACACTTGAAGAAGTCGCAGATTTAGGCTGACGGATATGGTGTGCCCATGAATTTACTTCTAACCAGCTTTTATGTTCAGAATCGCGTGATTCGCCATCGACTTTATATTTGCCACGAAATTGGACGTAAATGTCTTTCATTTTAATAATTATCCTATTGTTATAAATGCTTATAGTTCTTTAATCGCAGTAGTCCTATTGACTTGACTGCGGCAGTTCAGTGACCAACCTGAGTGATACAGAGAGCTCATCTAACTGAAAATGTGGTCTTAAA
This sequence comes from Acinetobacter sp. YH16031, assembly GCF_013417335.1. NCBI lineage: Bacteria > Pseudomonadati > Pseudomonadota > Gammaproteobacteria > Moraxellales > Moraxellaceae > Acinetobacter > Acinetobacter sp. YH16031. Next base: position 36,970 of record NZ_VPED01000025.1, on the reverse strand, counting down.
AAAACCACAGACTTGTAGTGACCAGGTTCAGCTGGATTTTCTACAACTTTGATCGAAGCTTCACGAAGCGGATATTGAGCTTTTGCTTCTTGTGAAGCACCGTCATCTAGTAAAATGTACTGAGACAGCCAGTCATTAAGAAAGGCTTCGACATTTCCTGCCGAGGCAAAACTGCCCACTTTATCCCGCATCATGGCTTTTAAATAATGAGCGATACGTGAAACTGCCATAATGTATTGAATTTGACCTGATAATGCAGAATTGGCATTAGCAATATCATTGTCATATTTTTTGGCTTTTTGCACAGACTGTGCACCAAAGAACGCAGCATAGTCCGTATTTTTGCAATGGACTAAAGGAATAAAACCAAGATCACTCAGTTCTTTTTCACGCCGATCGGTAATGGCAATTTCCGTTGGACATTTAAAAATCACTTCACCATCATTGGTCTTGAAGCTATGTACTGGAAGGCCCTCAACCAGACCACCACCTTCCACACCACGAATGGCTGCACACCAGCCATGCAGATCAAAGGCATTGGTCAAACGAGTGCCAAATGCATAAGCTGCATTCATCCAGAGGTATTCATTATGATGTTCACCAGAAACTTCCTCGATATAATTGAAGCCCTCAGTCACTGTACCTTCACGTGGATGATAAGGTAAGCGTCCTAGTACTCGAGGAATGGTCAGTGCCACATAGCGTGCATCTTCGCTTTCACGGAAAGAACGCCACTGTACATACTCTGCTGTTTCAAAAATTTTAGAAACATCACGTGGACGATCAATATCAGTAAATGATTCTAGTCCAAACATTGATGGGCTTGCAGCAGAAATAAATGGTGCATGTGCTGCCGCAGCGACATGAGAAATCTGTTCCAGAAGGTACATATCTTCAGGAGTGCGGTCAAATTCAAAGTCACCAATCAAGGTTGCATAAGGTGCACCACCGAATGAACCATATTCTTCTTCATAGATTTTCTTGAATAAGGTACTTTGATCAAAATCGGTCGCACTTTGGAAGTCTTTAATTAGTTCCCTTTTTGTAGTATTCAGCATCCGGATCTTGATTAAAGAATGTGCTGGTGTTTCCTGGCAGAAATAATATAAACCACGCCAAGTAGACTCAACTTTTTGAAAAGCATCATGATGCATAATCTTGCTAAGCTGACTTGAAATCATGGCATCAATTTCAGCAATACGCTTATCAAGTGCCAGCGTCATATTCTCAGAAACAGTAATAGTCCCTGCCATAACCTCTTTAGCAAGTTCACCAATCAAACTTTTAGCACGATCATGTTCTTTTTCAGTACGAGCAATACGGCTACGCTCGACAATTGAATCCAAAAGTGAATGTTCTTCAAGTGCAGTATCTATGGCAGTTGCAGCATTATAATTATTCATCACCAGCCTCCACACTGATCTTTTGTACTTGATCCGTGTTTTTCAGCACTTCATCCAATAAATCTTCCAGACGTTCACTATTGGAAATTTTATTACGCAGATCAGTCAAACGTTCACGTGCTTCAACCAGCTTACGTAAAGGTTCCACCTGTTGCACAATTTGCTCTGGGCGAAAATCATTCATCCCATTGAATACCAGGTCAATCGCCATAGTGCCGCCGGCTTCGGTTAAAGTATTTTCAACCTGAAAATTTGCTCGCGGAGCAAGTGATTCCATCACTTCATCAATATTTTCTAAATCGATATTGATAAATTTTTTATCTTTTAATTTGGTTTTTTCCAGCTCAGAGGAAGCAGAAAAATCGCCTAAAACACCCACAACAAATGGCAGTTCCTTAATTTCCTTTCCATCACCGACTTCAACATCATAGGTCAGTTGTACGCGTGGTGGTCGGATCCGCTGTAATTTTTTCTGTACGCTTTCACGTTTGGCCATTGTTTATTTCCTTATTAATTATTCTTTAATGAACCAAATGGATTAGAACTGGCAGTATTGGTGCGAGTACTGATATTTTCAGTCTTTTTAATAGGAACAGATTTGACTACATTTTTTGTTTTAGTGCTGGTTGTAGTAGATCGCTTCGTACTTGCAGCAGTCTGTTTCTTGCTATTTTTGGTATTTGAAACAGTATGTGATTTAAACTCAACTGGCGCTAGTGCAGGTTTTGCAAACTGAATATTCTCAGCCAATAGTTTAGCTTGAGGATAGGTCGTTTCATTTAAGGCACGAACTTCTGTACTACGCATTTGCTGTAAAGCATTTGATGAAATAGCAATCCCTGCCATAAAGCTCAAGTCCGTTAAAGTCTGGTTATACTGTTGCTGGCGGTGTAATTGATCAATCAAATTGAGTGCTTTGAGATGAGAACCTAACTCCACATAACGTTTCGCAATTTGTGTATTGAGTTCATGTTGTAAAGGAATATTTTTTTTCGCTGATTTATCACAAAGCTGTTGATATAAGTCAATTAATGTCGGGTCTGTTTCACCCGCGGCATAAGGATTGACCTTAATACATGATTTTTTTAATTCAGCAGCATGTACTTGTGGAAGGTAAAGACAGGCTGTACCAAATATAAATAATGATATGAAACTTATATACTTTTTCAAAATGAGCCTCAGTTATTTTTGTTTGTTGTTATATTTTTTAATGTCTAAATATTATTTTTATTTGACAATCGTTTGGCGGATTTAACATAAAACATTCAGGAGAAGTCAAGCTAAAAAAGATTAACGGACTTAGTGACTAAAAATTTTAAGAATTGACAAAATTCTGATGAAAGATACAGACTTTTATTTTTATTTGAGTAAAATGAGCCAAAATTGTTTCGTTCAATTTTCATAAAAATTATAAATATGGACCGAATAAAAATAGAAAAACGTTCATTGTAATAAAAACAAAAAACACAGCTATCCATTTAAAAATTATAAAGTTCTGTGTGCTAAAAATAATGAGAAACTCATGAATAATTTAAAAATTTTGATTTTGAAACTTTCTGAACATGCACGCCTATGTCTTGAGAAATCTGCCAATACCTGCATCCAGCAAAAAAATTATGAAATTGAGATCGAGCATTTTTTTCTAGAATTACTCCAGCATCCAGAATTGAATGATTTAAAAATATTATTAGCAAAACATTGTATTGATAAAGACCATCTGATTAATCAGCTTGAACAAAGTATCCAGCAGCTTAGCAAGGGAAATTCCCGTACCCCTATTTTTGCCAAATCGATTATTCAGCTCTTGGAACAAGCCTGGTTGCTGGCATCCGCAGATCAAAACCCAGTGATTCGTAGTGGCCACTTGTTAGTCGCTTTACTGATTTCGCCAGAGCTTTATCAAATGGCTCTTCGGGCATCTTCTCTTTTTGCACAATTCCCTGTGGACAGTATGAAACATCAATTTCTGGAATATTGTGAGAAAAGTATTGAACAACTTAAAGTGCCTCAACCCTCTATTCCTTCCCCTGATTTATCTAGTGTTCCAAAAAAGACACCAGCGCTTGACCAGTATACGATTAATCTGACTAAAAAGGCTCGTCGTGGTGATATTGATCCGGTGATTGGGCGTGAATTTGAAATCAGGTTAATGCTGGATATTCTGTTGCGCCGCCGTCAGAACAACCCTATTCTCACTGGTGAACCAGGCGTAGGAAAAACTGCTGTAGTTGAAGGTTTAGCATTGAAAATTGTCAATGGCCAAGTTCCGAATGCTCTTAAAACAGTTGAGTTACACGTATTGGATATGGGTTTATTACAGGCAGGTGCCAGTGTCAAAGGTGAATTTGAAAATCGCCTCAAGCAAGTCATTGCAGAAGTACAATCCTCTACCCACCCTATTATTCTTTTCATTGATGAAGCACATACATTGATTGGAGCGGGTAGCCAAGCTGGTCAGAATGATGCAGCGAATTTGTTAAAACCGGCGCTAGCACGTGGTGAATTAAGAACTATTGCAGCGACGACTTGGGCTGAATATAAACATTATTTTGAAAAAGATGCTGCATTGAGCCGCCGCTTTCAGGTAATCAAAGTTGAAGAACCAACTGAGCAGGTCGCCATCGATATGCTTCGTGCTATGGTTCCTGTGATGAGCCAGCATTTTCAAATCCAGATTGATGATGAAGCCATTCGTACTGCTGTGCATGCATCACATCGTTATATCAGTGGCCGTCAGTTACCGGACAAAGCAATTAGTGTATTAGATACTGCGGCTGCACGGGTGGCCTTGAGCCAAAATGCTCAACCTGCCAAATTGGATCAGTTACAGGCTAAGCTGCATAATCTCAAACTAGAATATCGACTTCTTGATCAAGAACAGACAACTTCATATCGAACTGATCGATTACAAGAGCTGTTAGATATGATTCATTCCATTCAACAAGAGATTAATCAGACTCATAATCAATGGCAACAAGAGCTGCAGCTTATTCATGAGATTCATGGCTTAACTAAATCGGAAGCATCGGTTGATCAACACCAGATTCATCAACTACGTCAAACATTAGCTAAGATTCAGGCACAAAGTCCACTGGTTTATGAACGTGTAGATGCCAAAATCATTAACGAAATTATCTCGCACTGGACTGGAATTCCAGTCGGTAAAATGATGAATAATGATATTTCGCAGATTCTTAATCTGAAAAATAAACTCTCACAGCGAGTCATGGGCCAGGATTATGCTTTAGAACAACTGGTTCAAGGCATTAAAACGTCCAAAGCTGGACTGGAAGATCCAAATAAACCTCAAGGAGTATTTTTACTCACCGGCCCAAGTGGAGTTGGAAAAACCGAAACTGCACTGAGTCTTGCTCAAGAACTCTATGGTGGTGAATCGCATCTAATCACGATTAATATGTCCGAGTATCAAGAGGCGCATACGGTTTCTTCTTTGAAAGGTGCACCCCCGGGCTATGTTGGGTATGGTCAAGGTGGTGTATTAACAGAAGCCGTTCGCCGCAATCCTTATAGTGTGGTACTTCTGGATGAAATCGAAAAAGCCCACCCAGATGTACAAGAATTATTTTATCAGGTCTTCGATAAAGGTGTGCTCGAAGACAGCGAAGGTCGCCTGATTGACTTTAAAAATACCACCATTTTGCTGACCTCGAATGTCGGCTCACATGTCATTATGCAATCCTGTATAAGTCAGGAAGTTGATCAATGGCCAGATGCAGATACCTTAATTGAACATCTCAAACCAAGCCTTTATAAGCAGTTTAAACCAGCATTTTTAGGACGCATGCGAATTGTTCCTTATTATCCGCTTTCAGATGAACTGTTAATCCAGATAATTCAGCATAAATTAGGGAAAATTACCAAGAGGATTCAGCAGCAGTATGTGACTCAGGTAAGCTATAGCGATGAGGTACTGGAATTATTACTCAGTCGATGTACAGAAATAGATAGTGGTGCACGAAATATTGATCACATTTTAAATGCATCCATATTGCCAGATCTGGCGGCAAAATTACTGGTGGCTATGAGTGAAAATCAGCTGCCAAAACTGATTCATATCGATGTTCAGAAAGATACTTTCTATTATCATCTGGATACAGAATTATCAGTACTCAAAAAAAGGCATTCCAAGAAAAATAAGGCAAATGCTGCTTAAACAGCAAAGATTAAAATAAGAATAATTAGGATTCATAATGACATTGGAATTTGAATATTTATTTGAAGAAATTTCTGTAGAGCATCCTTGTGGTATAGATTGCTCATTTTCGAACGAATTTCTAAGTATTAAAAATGCCAGAATACAGGATAATCCTTTACTGGATCAAGGAGAATGGGTTGCCGAACCCAAGCAAGCAGATTGGGCTTTTGTAGAAATAAAGTCGATAGAACTACTGACTGAAAAAACTAAAGATATCCGTTTATATACTTGGCTGATTGAGGCTTGGGGTCATCTATATGGTTTTGAAGGTATTGCCCGAGGCCTAGAACTTTGCCATCGTAGCCTGGAGCAATACTGGTTGCAACTGCATCCTAAAATTGAAGAGGATGATCTGGATCAACGCTTGGGATTATTGGAAGGTTTTATTACTCAACTTCCGAGATTAATCAAGCAGGTTTCTCTTATTCAGCAATCTCCTTTTTATAGCCTGAAAGACTATGACAATTTTCTATATTTACAGAATCAAAAACGTAAACAACAAGTAGATGATTTAGAAGCACAAGAAGGCACAGAGCAAAAGTTAGAGCACTTTGAGCAGTTATTGCTTAATACTCCTAAAGAAGTTCAACAGCAAAATTATCAGTATTTATTAGAGATTCAACATCAATGGCAACAGTTCAAGTCTGCGCTTGATGAACTTCTTGGAATAGATGGGCCAAGTTTTGCTGCAGCTGATGCTCAATTAGAGTCTATTTTTGCCAATATTCAGCGGATATATAAAAAAGACATAAGTTCAACGAAATCTGCATCTCCGGCTCCAGCCGATTATCAAATGGCTCAGATACTTGCACAAAATGAAATAAACCTTTCTTCAGGTCAGGTGCTGCCAACTTTCCAGCAATCTGTTCAATTCCATAATCAAAATCATATTGTTAATCGTGAACAGGCTATACAGATTCTGAAAGAAATTGCCGATTATTTTCAGATGAATGAGCCACATAGTCCGGTGAGCTATATGCTGCAAAAGACTATTACATGGAGCCAAATGCCTTTACATGAGTGGCTGGCCAAAGTGATTAAAAATGAAAATCCTTTAGAACATCTACATGAATTATTGGGCGTCCCTGCCCAAAATGAATCAAGCTGCGAGTGGTGAAATCTCAATGTTTAAAGCAGAAAAAATACTTTGGGGTGAAGGTCTGTTTTTAAGACCTCAACATTTTCAATTACAGGATGCCTATCACGAACAGCGACTGAATCACACCATTCGTGCGACCTTCCCTTTTGCTCATGGCATTCAGTCGATTGAGTTTGATGAAGCTCAACTTGGAATGCAAATTCTGGCATTAAATAAAGTTGAAATGATCTGGCAAGATGGGGAAATTTATCAGGCACCTGCAAAGGATTTATTACCTGAACCGGTTCAGCTAGATACACTGAATTTACAAGGTGAAATCCAAATTTATTTGGCCTTACCGATGGTGCAGCCAAATAAACAGAATGTCAGTCATGCTGATCAAGCCCGACCTAGCCGTTATCATTCCCATTTAAGTTCAACTCATGACTTGTTTACCGATGCAAGTACTGCTGAGATTACATTATTGCGCCGTCGTGCTGAATTAAAAATATTTGAAGGTAGCCAAGAACCTCAGCATCACATGGATGGCTACCTGTATCTTCCAGTAGGTCGAATTAAACGACAAAGTTCAGGGAATTTTATTTTTGATCATAAATTTATCCCACCAATTTTACATATACAGGCCAATGAAAATCTTTTGGTTAATTTACAACGCACCTTGAATATTATCCAAGCAAAGATCAAGACCATTCAGAGTAATAATCGGGAAAATGAACAGAAACTGATTGAATTCCGTTCTGGGGATATTGTGTCTTTCTGGCTGGTCAATGCCTTAAATACTGCATATGCGAGCCTAAACCATATTTTGCAGTATCCGATTATTCATCCTGAACGTCTCTATAGTGAACTATTACGCCTAACTGGCTCATTGCTAACTTTTTCGACTGCTTATGATGTCGATCAACTGCCTAAATATCAGCACTATCATCTATACGAAAGCTTCAATCAGTTAGATATCATTTTAAGAAATCTACTGGATACCATTATCTCGAATCGTTATATCAGCATCTCCTTAAAAGAAACCCGACCATCCTATTGGCTTGGCAGCCTGGAAACCGACAAGATTACCCGAGATACGCGTCTATATCTGGCTGTTTCAAGCAGTGTGATGCCTGTCCAAGATTTAATTGCTTATGTGCCGATCCGTTTTAAAGTTGGCAGTACAGTTGATGTTGAACAGCGAGTCATTGCAGCCCTTCCAGCTATTCCAATTCAACATTTAATTCAGGTGCCAACAGCGATCCCGGTTCGTTCTGGAGTCAGCTATTTCGAAATTGAACCGAATAACGATTTGTATCAACGCATGTTCGATTCAGAATCGATTTGTATTTATATACCGAATGGATTTCAGGATATCAGGATTGAACTTATTGCAGTCATGAAAGGATAAGTATCAGTATGAATACAATTACAAATTCTGCACCATCACTATTTGATGATGGCCAGATCGGATCTGGAAAGATTGTTACGCAAACAACTGATCAGAAATCTCATATGACGACCAATCTGATTGATCTTCTCTATGACGGATTTTATATTGTCTTTTTGCTAAAAAATCATTATATCCCTTCGCATCCAGCATCGTTTCGTGAAAAGATTCTGGAAATGCTAAACTATTTTGAGCATCAAGCACGTAAACAGCAATTTTCTTTTGAAGACATTCAGGATGCTAAATATGCTTATTGTGCCTTATTAGATGAAACTATTGTCACGCAGCAGGATGCCCGTTTCTTTGATCTGCAAAATTACTGGATGATAGATCCATTACAATTAAATTTATTTGGTTCTCAACTTGCAGGTTATCGTTTCTTTGAGCATCTAGAGGAAATTCGTTATAAAGATAATGAACGTTTAGCGGTACTGGAAGTCTATCACTACTGCCTGTTATTAGGTTTTCATGGAAAATATCGGCTTGAGTCTGTGCATAGTTTGAATCAGCTGATTACCCAAGTGAGTGAACAGATTGATTACCTAAAAGGTAAGAAAACGCCGTTTTCCCCTTTTGCAGCACTACCTGACAAGATCAAACATATTATTCATCGTGAATTACCATTTTTATGGATTTTGGTATTTTTGCTTTTGTTCACTCTAATGAGTTTTGTCGGTCTGAAATATATGTTATCGAGTGAAACTACAGAAATTTTTACTCAATATCAGAATGTGATTAGTGCACCAGCGGAACAGGCCTACATCACGATTCATTTACCTTAATGAAACCTATAATAAATGATCTATAAAAACTAATAACTTAAAATAAAAATGAAGATAAAACAAAGCAGCTTATATCAAATAATGTGTCATTTCTTACTGGAAAAAAATGCTTTAATTTATGAATATTTTAATATCAAGCTAATATTAAACTGCTCGAATGGGATGACTGCTAGATGATTTTTATCATTATTAGCAGCTTTATTCTTCTCAGCTGTATTTTGGTTTTGATGCAATTCTATGAGCTTAGGCAGTATATACGGAACTCTTTAATTGCATGGCTGCCACAAACTAAAAAACAGTTCATCACAATTAAGCAATTTATACATCAATTTAAACTGGCTGGATCTCCAGACTATCTACAATCACATTGGTATTTACAACAATGGTGGATCTTGATTGCAGGATCTATATTATTTATCAGTATCCTGATGTTTTCTTTGACTCGGCCTGTTTCTGCCAGTATGTCTGAGGCACGTTATTTACAAAAAGTCGACCCGCAAATATATGCACTTTTGGAAGGTCAAATTTTGACTCCACCTGAAGAAGTCGATGAAGCTCTCATTCTTGAAGCTTTGCAGGAAGACCAATATGTCCATCAACCGGTAATTTCAGCGCAACGATTTAATTCTAATATTCAGGATATACATTTAAACCACTCTCAAGATCTGAATCAGGCTGATCGCAAATGGCACAAGATGAATCCGCGTTTTAAGCAGCGTTTATTGATGGTATTTAAAATCATGCAGGAACAGTATGGCTATGAACTGGTATTGCTTGAAGGATATCGGAGCCCAGAAAGACAGAACTCACTGGCGGCCAATAGTAATATTACCCGAGCCAAAGGTTTTCAGAGTTATCACCAGTTTGGTTTGGCTGCAGATATTGCTTTTAAGCGTCATGGCAAAGTAGTAATTAGTGAACGTGATCCATGGGCTATGCGTGGTTACCAGTTATATGGACAGATCGCAGAATCAGTAGGACTCACTTGGGGGGGACGTTGGAAATCCATTCAGGATTACGGACATACGGAATATCGTATGCCTGGTCTGAAGAAAACTCCTGAAATGGCTTATCAATTAATAAATGAAAGTCAGTTGCAAACTCATGCAATAATATCTCAGCCATAAAGAATGAGCAGAAGGTAAATCTGCTCATCAATATAATTTATTTTTCATCAATAAAATTTTGCATATGCTGCAAAACTTCCGCCGTCTTTTCACCATGTAGCCAGTGCCCTGCATTTTCAATTACTTCAACCTGCGCATGAATAAACTGCTGATTGATGGCTTCAAAATGTTCAGGTTTAGAGATATACGATGAATTTCCACCTCTTAAGAATAATACTGGAAGTTCATTTTTTTCTATCTTCTCCCAAGCAGTAATATCTTCATAATGATCAAATAGTGCTTGCACATTAAACAACCACTGCCCTTTATTGAATGATTTTAAAAGAAACTGGATGACCATTTCCTCTTGAATATATTCACGCATAATTTTTGCTGCTTCATTTCGTGAAGCGACTTGCGCCTGTTGGACTGCAAACAAGGCTTTAAATATTTCAGAATGATGATTTTCTTGATATTGAATTGGCGTGATATCTAATACAACCAGTTTTTCAATCAGATCAGACGCCAGGTCTGCCAGCTTCATGGCAATTTTTCCGCCCATTGAATGCCCGACTGCAATAAATTTTTTAATATTTAAACTGGCTAAAGTTTCTAAAATATCTTCGGCCATGATTTGATAATTCACTTCATCAGAATGGCTAGATAAACCATGATTTCTGACATCAATTTGAATCGTAGTTGCCTGCTCTGAAAAATGTCGGGCTAACATACCTAAATTACTTAAACTACCAAATAAACCGTGAATAAATACCATTGGGGCTAAAGTTGATGTTTCATGGGTTTGTATTTGATAATTCAGGATCATTTGAGAATTCCGTGATTTCCTATGTTAGGTGTTAATAGTGGAGTTATATTGGAAGTTAATCAATTGCTAATGACATAATTTAAAATTTTACTTAGGCTATTTTTATGGAAATAAAATATGCTTAGGCTAAATTGCAATATCTGCTCATAATTGAGTGTCACACTAGATCATTAATAAAAAAAATATTTTAAAATTTTTAGGAAATATACGAGTTTTAGAGATTTATTTGGTATTAAGTTTTAATTATGGAATATGGATTTTGCGAGAATAAATATAAAGTAGAAAATTGCTTAGGCTATTTTAGCGTGCAATGATTTTACCGCCCTTCGTTTGAGTAAAAAAGAAACACATAAATATTTAATATTTCTTAATAAATTTCAAAAGTAGCTGATATATACCCGGTAAAATTTGTATATAAATAGATTTTTATAAAGTTTATTTAATGAGTAATTTAAAAAGCACTGAAATCCTTATGCTACGTATCAGAGTATTTATGCATTTTATAAGCAAGCTGAGAGTCGAAAAAACGAGCTAATTTTTTGGCCCTACCCTTTTGATTCATATACCTTCATTCAGGCCAACATCCCTAAATAAGATATGAATATTTAATTTCATTAGCTTGTATATGCTTCATATCTGATAGTTTAAAGTAGTGTATAAAATGTATTCTAAGGCTATCTTATGAACAATTTAGTTAAAAAAAGTATTGAATTCTTAGTGCAACAAGACGTTGTTGAATCAGCAGAATGTGTAATAGCAGAAGCGGGATTAACTCCAGCAGAATTAATTACGATAGTTTATGGTGAAATTGTTCGAACAGGTCAAATACCTATTATTCCTCAAGCAGGAACTAAGGATTTCAATATAGCTCGATTAACAGCAGCGAGTTCCTCTATTCCAACTGTCAAAGTTTCCACTCCGGAACAGAAGGATGCATTTTTAAATGATGATGGTGGCTATTAAAACTCAAGACGATGCTCTTGCTTTTATAGCTTAATTACACTTCCCTACTCTTACAAAATACTGCGGTGGTCATACCTGAATTATTCATGCTCTGTGCTTGTCGATCCAGAAAGCTTTTAGCAATCATCGCCATTGTGGACGCCATATTGAGTTCATGATTTTCTTCAGAAACTTTTTGAATCTCTTCATAAGCCGTTAAACGCTGGCAGAATGCCTGACGTTGACTTTGTGCATCTGCATTCTGATCTGGCTCATCTAAAATATGTTTGGTTTCATTGACTATTTTTGTTTGTTTGGCAATAAACTGATCATAGTCCGCTTGTGAAAGCTTTTCGGCAAAAGCCATATTGTTTAATTGCATGCAAATAAAGAAAGTACATATTAAAGATGAGGATTTGATCATTTCGAAGGTCTTCTTTTAGTTTTCTTCTTTCCAGACATCTTCATAATCATCTGCATCAATCATGAAGCGGTAGCCCTGCTCTAAAGCCAGATAAGGTAAAACTTCAGGGGCGATATCCTGTAACTCACGCACAGTCATGGTTTCAAAAGCATCTTCATTTGAAGCCAGTTCACCACCATAAATATACCAGCTAATATTTTCTTCTGTCTCAGGCTTTCTACGGATTCCGACAATTGGATCCTGCTTCAGGGTATGTACAGCCACTGCAACGACATCATCACCACTTACTTCTACATAAGCAGAACCGACCTCTTCACACAGCAATTTCTGCTCTGCAATCAGTTCCTGTAATGGTGATAATTTCTGCGTGTTTTTCGACATTCGGTTTGACTCATTAAATTCTTCAAATACCGCTTTAGTTTAGCCTAGTTTTAAAAAATCTAATGCGTATTTTTATAAACAACCTGAAGATCTGTCCTTAAAAATGATTAAAGACAGATCGGAAATTAAGCTTATTGGAAAACTTTGAAGCGTTGATCATCTTCCAGATAATCTTTCGCACGCGCTTCGCCTTCAACTGAACCAAATACCAGTTGAGCACGAAGTTTCCAGTTTTCTGGAATATCCCACTCTGCATGAACCTGCTCATCTACAATCGGATTATAGTGTTGTAAAGATGCACCCAGCCCTTCAGTATGCAAGGCAGTCCAGGTAGAGAACTGAGCAATAGCAGTTGAATGTTCTGCCCAGATTGGGAAATTCTCGGCATAAGATGGGAATTGCTCTTGCAAGCCTTTTACTACATTTTGATCTTCAAAGAATAAAACTGTACCCGTACCAGCAGCAAAGGTTGCCATTTTTGCAGTCGTTTTTGCAGCACTTTCTTCATCTTTGGCATAGCTTTTTAATTTATCAGCGACAAAGCCCCAGAATTTTTCATGTTCGCCATTGAATAAAATAACGGCGCGAGATGATTGCGAGTTAAAAGATGACGGACTTTGCTTGATCGCATTTCGAATCAAATCAGTTAAATATTCAGGAGACTGTTCTACATTTTTACCAATGGCATAAATAGTACGGCGTTTTGTAATTAAATCTAAAAACTGATTCGACATTCGGTTAAATCCTTGGATATATCTTCGAGAAAAATGGAACCTTCACTTATTTTTATGAAGGAATTCTAATGAATAATAATTCTGTGATTCATTTACTCACAAGTACTGATAGCTTAAAAAAATATGACTGGAATAGCTATATTATTAAAGTAATATCTTTATATATTCTTTTGATAAAGAATATTTTTTTAATTTATTTTTTATCAAACGATAAAATAAATGCCCTTTTCTGAGCCAATTTCTGTTTTAAAATAAGTCACCATGTTCAATGATGTAGCAGAAAATTGTTTTGATGATAAATATAGAAAATTGCTTAGGCTATTTATTGTCATAAGGGAAATGTCAATTCTTAGAAATCGCTATAAAAAAATCATCCCCCAATTTGGAGGATGAAATTGAATGAATCAGCTTGAATTTACTTAGAATTTGGCATTAAGCACTTGAGCAGAGACTTTATTTTTCCAAAGATCACGTAAGGTTGGTAAATAGAATTTTTCACCTAGTTCTACCAGTTCAGCATCAATCAAGCCATGCACATCATGCATAAATAGATAATCCAGATCCACACTAGAAAGCTTAAGATGTTTCTTCTGATATTCTCTGCGTTTTTGCTGCGCCTCTTTCACCAACTGATCTGCAAATGTCTTATCTTTATACTGGGTGATCGCATTTAAACGCAATTCAATAATGCCCCACCCTGTTAATAACATCTGAAATGTCTCAAAGTCCTGAGTGGTTGATTCCCAGGTCATTTCATCAAGATTTTCATTTTCCGGGAGAACAGGTAAAAGAAGTTCCATTACACTTGGAAAAATCTTTTTAAAATTCAGAATAAATTTAACAGGATGCTCACCTGGATAATCCTTGAATTGAATCTTTTTTTGAACATCTGTTAAATAAATATCAAGCATTAAATTTTCCTTAAACAACCTGCCACTTTATGGATGTTTATTCATATGCTATAGAAACTCATGCGGAATAAACGACAAAACAGCAGTAAAAACGAACTGCATTTTAGCAGCTATATACGCTTATTCAATGTTAATTCGGTATGAGAAGCCATGAGGATAGGCTTTAGCACTAAAAAAACTTCAATAGTTATCTCTAACCATCCTTCTAATACGATTTCACCCGTAATTTTAAATTCTTTCTTTTATTTGCTCATGAATCTATAAAATTAAGAACTCCTGATGAAGAGAATAAAAAAGCCCACTCATAGAGCAGGCTTAATAAACAATTATGAGTTGAGTTAATCTATCTCACCAGTTTTGCCGGTTTCCATACATTCGATACACTGTTTGGCTTCCACAGCGTTATAGCCGGTGCCACTACAGCTGCTACACTTCTTTTTTGTATAATCTGGATATAGATCCTCATCTGGATAGGGTTCTTCCAGATCAAAATCATCATCAAAGTCAGTCATCACCCTTACCTCATTTTTCTAGTTATCAGGGAATTTCTATTAGTAATCCTTCATTGCATATCTGTCAAAACCTGAACGATAGATGGTTCATAGTATTTAATAAACAAGCTCAATTGAATGAGAATTTTCCAGCAAAGACATGTGCTTGTATTTTATTAAAATTTGTATGAATAATCCTTAGATATTATAAAGCCCTCATTTAGAGGGCTTTATTATTTAACCATAATTAGAAGACTTATTTTACGTTTGGAGCCACCATATTTTCAGGACGAACCACCTGATCAAACTGTTCTGCAGTCACCAATCCAAGTCCTACTGCGACCTGTTTTAAGGTTTTACCTTCTTTATAGGCAGTCTTGGCCACTTTAGCTGCATTCTCATAACCAATGACTGGATTGAGTGCAGTGACCAGCATTAATGAATCATGCAGGAAGTGCTCAATCTTGTCACGGTTAGGTTCGATTCCGACTGCACAGTTATCGTTAAAGCTGTTACATGCATCGCCAAGCAGTTGGATAGACTGCAACAGGTTATAAGCAATCACTGGCATAAAGACATTCAACTCAAAATTCCCTGATGCACCGGCCACATTAATCGTCGTGTCATTTCCTAGAACTTGGGCAACGACCATGGTCATGGCTTCACTTTGAGTCGGATTCACCTTACCCGGCATAATACTTGAACCCGGTTCATTTTCAGGAATACGTAATTCACCAAAACCACAACGTGGTCCACTTGCCAACCAGCGAATATCGTTGGCGATTTTATTCAAGCTAACGGCTAAGGTCTTTAAAGCACCAGAAGCAAATACTGCTGCATCACGGCCGGCCAAAGCTTCAAATTTATTAGGAGCGGTGACAAAAGGTAAACCTGTTAATTCCGCTAGAGTATCCGCGGCTTTAACGGCGTAATCTGGATGGGCATTGAGGCCTGTACCGACGGCGGTTCCACCTAATGGCAATTCATATAAACCTTGTAAAGCCTGATACAGACGAATCAAGGCATGATCCAGTTGAGAGACATATCCACTGAATTCCTGACCCAAAGTTAAAGGTGTGGCATCCTGAAGATGGGTACGACCAATTTTTACAATCTCAGAAAATTCCTGAGATTTTGTATGCAAGGTATCACGTAAACGTGTTACTGCCGGTATTAACAGTTCATTGATCTGTAAGCTGGCTGCCACATGAATCGCGGTCGGAAAAGAGTCATTGGTCGATTGAGCACGATTGACATGGTCATTTGGATGCACAGGCTTTTGTGCGCCTAAAGGATTACCCAGCTTCTGGTTAGCAATATTGGCAATCACTTCATTACAGTTCATGTTACTTTGCGTGCCCGAACCGGTTTGCCATACAACTAGCGGGAACTGATTATCCCATTGACCGCTAATCACTTCATCCGCAGCACCGATGATATAGGTCGATAACTCATGAGGAATCTGGTTTAACTCGGCATTGGTGATCGCAGCTGCTTTCTTGACCAAGCCCATGGCACGAATCATAGCGCGCGGCAGATGCTCATTGCCAATCTTGAAGTTTTGTAGACTACGCTGTGTTTGTGCGCCCCAAAGTGCTTCACTCAGTACAGCGACTTCTCCCATCGTGTCATGTTCAATACGTGTTTGCATGCTCAACCTCAATTGTTATTCCATGTTTTACTCATTTAGACAGCAGCTTCAATGCTGTACCCTATTCATTCATCTTAATGAGTTTGATTAATTTTACAAATGATAATTATTATCAATAATTGGCTTATAAGATTTTAAATCACTGCCCTCTTAACGTATTCTGATAGAACAGCCATTCATCCTCTAACATTTTCCTCAAGGTATAACGTGGTTGCCAATGTAATAACTGTTGGGCTTTATCCGTATTAGCACCCAGTTGATCCATTTCAGCATGCGGATATGGCAAAGCATCTACTATAGGAACAGCGGATTGAGTGACTTCTGCAACCTGATCCAGCAAAGTCTGCATTGAGATTAGCTCTCCAGCAATATTAAAGGCTTCGCAAGTCCATTGTTGCTGTTGAGACAGCCAATGTAGCGACTTGAATACTGCATCACAGACATCCATCACATGTAGAAAACTACGTTCTACTGTATAGTCTTCGGTCTTGGCCTGACGGCGCAATTCCAGATATTCACGCTGCTTCGCACCCACCTGCATGGCCAGAGGCACAATATTCTTTGGTAAAGGTGGCACCCATTCACCTAAAATACCATTTTCAAAAGCACCCGCGACATTGGAAAGACGTAACATCGCAATACGCCATTCATTATCCGTCTTGGCAGTATCCCGGATGATTTCTTCCACCATCTGCTGTGATTTAATATAAGGATTTGGATAAGTGTAATTGAAAGCCTGATCTTCTTTTAAATCCGCTCCGGAATGGCCATATACAGCCAATGAAGACAAATGCACCAGATTGCGTACTCCAGTACGCTGCATGGCACGCATCAAGCTCATGATACAGCTGACATTATCATTATAATATTCAAGTGGTTTTAAAACTGATTCTTCTAATGATTTAAAGCTGGCAGTATGAATGACAGCCTGTACTGAATTCTGTTCAAAAACTTTATTTAATGCTGGAGTGTTACGGATATCAATTTTGACAAAAGGCACATAGCGGCCGGAAATAAATTCAAGGCGTTCTAAGGTCTGGAGACTGGCATTGGCCAGATTATCGACCACAATGACCTCTAGTCCTTGTGCCATCAGACTTAAAGCAATATGTGAGCCTAAAAAGCCTAAACCACCCGTCACTAAAATCATTGTATACTACCTACTTTCTTTGTAGCCAAGATCATCATCCCGCGTTGATCAAGCCTGTAGTGAATTTCGATGAGCACCTTAATTCTTGTTACCTCCGCACCGCCTTCTATTTATGCCTGGCATGCGCTTGGACTCGCCCAAGCTTTACAACATAAACAGGAAGCTTTCCGTGTATTTTTCTATCAAGATGGCGTGTCGGTCGCAAATGCATTGCAATGGGTGCCCGACGACCAGCGTCATCTCACACGTTCCTGGCAGGATCTGAAGATCCGCTTACCCGTTTGTGTCAGTGCAGCCTTAGCGCGTGGGATTACAGATCAGGAAAATGCTCAACGTCACAATATTCAGCAACATAATCTTGCTGATGGTTTTGAATTGGTCGGTCTAGGCGAGCTTGCTGATGCTGTTCAGTCCTCACAACGTCTAATTCAATTCTAGATGCTTCATTTTTCAGGATGTGTTGCTTTTAAAAGGAATCTTGTGTGAAATCTGTACTTGTTATATTAACTCAAGCCAACCTGAACAGCTTGCAGGTGCATGAAAGTCTGTCTGCCACGATGGTACTGGCGACCTTCGGCGCTGAAGTTAAAGTATTACTCCAAGGCGCAGCCTTGAGTCTTTTACGTTCTGAGCTTCAGTTTGACCAGCTGAAACATGCCTTTAAACTGGCTTCAAATCTGGTGGATAGTTTCGAATTTTATGACCTGACACCTATTCTGGTTGAACAGAAAAATCAGGACTCTCCTTTTGTAAAGCAAAGCGAACAGGAGATTGAGTTGATTAAACTCAATTCAGAATTCGTTCAAAAATTTGATCACGTATTGTATTGGTAAGTTGGTAAGGATGAAGGATAAATAAATGTCAGATCAAACCCTTTACCTGATCCAGTCAGATTATGCAGCGACGGCGTCAGTCCTTGATCAGTTAGCACAGCTCCATGCTTCAGATGATCAGGTGGTCCTGATGGGAGAATCTGTGCTGTATCTGGACCATGCTTTCGTACAGCAACTGCCGCAAGTTTATATCCTAAGAAATGATGCAGAAATTCTGATCTCACCTTTATCGGAAAATGTTGCTTTACTCGACTACTCCGAATTTGCAGATCTATGTCTGAAATTTAGTCGCTGCATCTCAATGAAATAATCCATGAGTCAAATATGAATCTAGAACTGGACCAAGATGGTCATTTAGTCGATTACACCATCTGGAATGAAGACGTTGCCCAAGTACTGGCAGATACATTGGAACTTCAACTTACTCCGTGGCATTTTGAAGTGCTACAGGCAGTCCGTCAATTTTATCAGCAGTTTGGGCATTCTCCTGCAACCCGTCCGTTGATTAAATTTTTGATGAAGACAGTTAGCCCGGAAATTAACAATGCCTTATTACAGGAAAAGTTTAATACAGGTCTGGTGGCACGCCATTTAAGCCGACTGGCTGGTATCCCGAAACCCGCGAACTGCTTATAAGTTTTAATCTAAAATATGAATGAAGAAAAAGCCCGTTTTAACGGGCTTTTTCTTATTAAGCTTATTTAGTATCTGCATCACAACTAAGTAAAGCTTTAAACCGGAAGATTAAAAACTTTTCTGATCCAATGCATTTAAGGCTTGATCCAGCTGTGAAGAGATTTCAGGCAGAACTTTCTGTAAAAATTCTATTTGAGCTCTCGCCTCTTCCGGAGCAACGACCTGAGCATTCACCAGATTCTGCTGTTGTAACAGCAAACGATCTAGCTGGCGATAGTCTGGCTTTTCGCCTTGACTTAAGCCATTCATCATTTGGGTAAAATTCAGATAAAGCTGCTCTCTCTGTTGCAATAAGACCTGCTGTTCAGAATCTACTTCCGGGTGTCTAGGCGTTCTTGCCGGTACAGCTGATTTAGGATTTAAACTGGAAGTAATCAGTGATTTTGCTGGAAAAGTCATCTGATCATCAGGTTTCAGTATATTGAATTCTGCCTTATAGATATCCTTATGAACCTGATAAGCAATCCCCGCCAGAATACCGGTTAATAACATTCCCGCCAGCAGATATAAAGTAAGTGTCTTGTTCCTCATCTATGCCACCTACAATGCTTAGAGCAATGTTCATAATACATTGCTCTTTTTGAGCCATTATTTGCTACGGCGTAGACCAGTCTGCTGGAGCATAACCGATCCGGACACGCTGTGGATGATTGCCTACTGGTACGCTAGTAACTTTATTTCCTGTCGCGAAATCAATTACGGTCACCACATCCGTTTCACTTTCTGAAATGATACAGCTACGGCCATCCGGACTTCGGGTGGCCCAATATGGCTTACCTGCAGGAATCAATTTTCCGGCAGTCAGACTCTGACGATCGACAATGGTGGCATAATTATCCATCGTGCCCGCAACACAGAGTTTTTCACCGTCTGCACTGATTGATAACCCATGATGGCGGGAATCATTCACCCATTTGGTGCGGTCTTTGGGAATGCTATCACTACCTGGCAACTGACCAATACGGGTCACTTTATTCTGGTTTAAGTCATACTCAATCAAACCATTAAAAAATGATACCTGAGCATAGAGTTTGTTTTCATCTTTGCTAAAAACCATCGGCCGCACTGAATTAGATAAATCCTTTCGACCAAAAGCATCCAATGCTGGTCTAAAGTCAATTTTTTTAAGCACCTGATGGGTATTGGCATCTGCTATGGTGATATAGCGTTTACCCTTGGTGAAATCCTGCCACTGAGCATCCAGTGAGGTTTCTACATTACCAATGGCCGAGTTCAGAATTTTTCTGCCATTCTCAAAGTAGATATTTTCATGCGGTTTATCACCTGTCGCAAATCGACCAAGTTCCTTACCAGTATGAATATCCAGTACATGCACCACATTTCCGGAAGATGCGGAAACCGCGACACGCTGGCCATCTGGTGAAACTGCCATATGATCCGCGCGGAAGCCTTCAACTGGAGTACGCCAGTTAATTTTGCCTGTCTTGATGTTGATAGAGACCACATCGGCAAAACTTGGACGAGATGCGACCACTGACTGTCCATCTGGCGTGGAATACATATCGTCGACCAGCTGATCATTACCTTCACCCGCAGTAGCTTGAATATAGGTATAGGCAATCAGTTTAATGGGATTGAGGTGAATCTCTTTCAGACGCTCCTTACGATCAGGAATCATGTTGATCACACCAACCTTGCCAAAGTCACCTGAAGATCGAATCACTGTAACTGTTCCATCCCAGTTATTACCCACAAAGAAAACTTGCTGGGAATTGGGCGGTTGAGGCAAGGTAGACGAATCTGCCTGTGCAGTTGAAAAGACTGAGAGTATGGCCATCGCGGACAAGCTCATACAGAACCGTGATAATCGTTTTTTCTGGATTTCCATGCGGTATTCTCCATATTTTCTATTTTATTGTTTTTATCTTTGTTCAATCCACAGTCAGGCCGTGGATCTCAATCATCCACTATACAATGAAGAAAAAACCATGCTGAATTTTCCGACAGAATAGAAAGATAAGAATCCAGAAAAGTTGAAGCGTCCATTGATATGAACGCTTCTCAGTAAGATAGTTTTATTGAAAAATGCTTTGAACTTTAGACATCCAATACATCAACGAATTGAGCATCTAGAACCTTAGCTAGGTCCGCAGGTTTTAAACCAATATCCAGACCGCGTTTACCCCCACTGACATAGATTTTATTCAGCTGTTCTGCAGATGCATCAATGACAGTTTTCAGGCGTTTTTTCTGCCCAACCGGACTAATCCCACCGACAAGATAACCGGTTAGACGTTCTGCCTGTTTGGGATCAGCCATTTGTAGCTTTTTACAACCAAAGGCTGATGCTACTTTTTTCAGGTTTAACTGATGGTTGACTGGAAGAACTGCTACAAAATACTGCTTCTCATCCGTGACCAATAAGGTTTTAAATACTTCTTCTACTGCCAGCCCTAACTTTTCTGCTGCTTCCAAACCAAAGCTTTTGGCATTGGCATCATGTTCATATTCGTGAATGCTATATTCAATTTTTTGAGATTTTAATAATTTGCATGCAGGTGTCATAACAGCTTCGATAGTATTTTGACGGGATCTTCATTATAGCTTATCAAGTCTGCTTGGGTTTTATTCTGTGATTCTGAATAGCTTATATAATCAATATGTGTTCAAAATACAATCAGATACCATTAGCTTTTAATCCAGAATATCTATTCATATTGCACTTTAACTGAACTTAACTATCCCATTTATCATTGTAATTCCGCATACCATCTTGTTCTTAAGCTTAAAAATTCATCATTTAAAAACATAGGCAACATTCAGATGAATAACAACGCCTATACATGAAGTGCCATTTTGCCAATGTTATTGAGCGAACATAAAGAATTACAAATAAAGGTAAGCTTTAGAAAATTGAGCACATTCGTCAATATTAGATGAGGCCAGTAAAAGATTAATGAAGAATCATAAGTTTTTAATTTTACTTTTACGGCCAGTATCATTTAGCCAATGTTCAGTAGCAATGAGCCTATCTCTTTTTGCAGAAAAATAATGTGTGACTTGCTTTACTAGCGACATAAAACCCATTTAATACTAAACTTCACTTCATACCATTTATCAAATAACTTTTTGATTTTTATTCCAAGTTTGATATTTTAGTTTACAGAATAATGAATAGAATAAAATTCTGATTCATTCAAAAATCTAATGAAAATCCGGTCTTTTACCGATCACCACAATTTTTGATATGAGCAGAGACTTCGACTAATAATTTTTATTTTTGACAAGCCATTGCCGAATAAACACTCAATTTAAAAGAATTATGAATAAACATTGAGGTCTAACTTACACAGCATAAATGTAACAATTCAGCCAATTCATCTAAAATATAAAAATGATGTAAAAGACGAAGATTTGGTAGTTTTGAACATTGCTAAATGCTTGCAAAGTTTTCATTATATGGCCATTGCGTGGTACATGCTTTTCTATGTCAATTCAAAGAAATTATAAAAATAATGTAGGAATTCATGCCATAATAGGCGAAGTTTGTAGACATCTTGCAAACCTATCCTGAAACTTTTTAACTGGAGCACCATAGATGACTTCGACCATTTTGGTTATTCATGGACCGAATTTAAATTTGCTAGGAAAGCGCGAACCCGAAGTTTATGGTTATTTAACTCTAGAAGATATTAATCAGCAGCTCACTGCTCAGGCTGAAAAAGCTACTTTACAACTTGACACTTTCCAGAGCAACTGGGAAGGCGCAATTGTTGACCGAATTCATCAAGCCCAACAAGACGGCGTGCAATATATCATTATTAATCCTGCTGCCCTGACACATACCTCAGTTGCAGTTCGTGATGCACTTCTTGGCGTGGCAATCCCGTTTATTGAAGTCCACCTGTCTAACGTCCATGCACGTGAGGCATTCCGACATCATTCATATCTATCCGATAAAGCTATTGGCGTGATCTGTGGTCTAGGTGCAAAAGGCTATGCTGCCGCACTCGACTATGTCATTGAAAAAATACAATCTTCTAAACAATCTTAATTAGGAATACTGTCTCATGGATATCCGTAAAATCAAGAAGCTCATCGATTTGATGATTGAATCTGACTTACAGGCGATTGAAGTTAAGGAAGGTGATCAGTCGATTGCTCTGACTCGTCGTAATCCAGTAGTTGCAGCAGCTGTTCCTGCAATGCCTGCACCTGCAGCTGACGTCCCTGCAGCTAAATCTCCTCGTGGTGCAGTTGAAAAATCTCCAATGGTTGGCGTGTTCTATGCGGCTCCAAGCCCAGGCGAAGCACCTTTTGTAAAAATTGGCCAAACTGTTTCTGCTGGCGAAACACTGGGTATCATTGAAGCAATGAAAATCATGAACCCGATTGAAGCAACTCAAAGCGGCGTGATTGAAGAAATTCTGGTGAAAAATGGTGAAGTGATTCAGTTTGGTCAGCCACTTTTCCGTTACCGCGCCTAATCACTTCGGGGATTCATAATGTTGCAAAAAGTTTTAATTGCAAACCGAGGTGAGATCGCCTTGCGCATCGCCCGAGCTTGCAAAACTTTAGGAATTAAAACAGTCGGTGTCTATTCAGACGCTGACAAAGACCTGATGCACTTACGCTTCTGTGACGAAGCCGTGTGTATTGGTCCTGGCGCAAGTAGCGACAGTTACCTGAATATTCCAGCCCTGATTACAGCTGCTGAAATCACCAGCGCAGATGCCATCCACCCTGGTTATGGCTTCCTGTCTGAAAATGCTGAATTTGCTGAAATCGTAGAAAGCTCTGGTTTTATCTTCATTGGTCCACGTCCAGAACATATTCGCCTGATGGGGAACAAGGTTTCTGCGATTATTGCCATGAAAAAAGCGGGTGTACCAACTGTACCTGGCTGTGATCATGCGGTGACGATTCACAATGCGCTTGCTGAAGCCAAAGAAATTGGTTTCCCGCTCATCGTGAAAGCGGCTTCCGGTGGTGGTGGTCGTGGTATGCGTATCGTAGAACGTGTGGATACCCTGCTTGAATCAGTACAAGCTGCGCAGCGTGATGCTGAAATGTGGTTTGGTGATGACACGGTTTATATGGAACGTTTCCTGCAAAAACCGCGTCACGTCGAAGTACAGGTTCTGGGCGACGGTAATGGTCATGCGATCCATTTATATGACCGTGACTGTTCTTTACAGCGTCGTCACCAGAAAGTACTTGAAGAAGCGCCAGCGCCTAACCTGCCAGAACAGGCTCGTGCTGACATTCTTGAGGCCTGTGTCAATGCTTGTAAATTGATGCAATATCGTGGTGCCGGTACATTCGAGTTCCTGTTTGAAGAAGGCGAATTCTTCTTTATCGAAATGAACACCCGTGTTCAGGTAGAACACCCTGTGACTGAAATGGTCACCGGTATCGACATCATTGAACAGCAGTTACGTATTGCGGCTGGTTTAGGTCTGGATATCCAGCAAGAAGATGTACGTGTTCAAGGTCATGCGATCGAATGCCGTATCAACGCTGAAGATCCGTCGAACTTTATGCCATCTCCTGGCAAAATCGAGACTTTTTATGCGCCAGGTGGTGCAGGTATCCGTTTAGACTCTCATATCTATCCAGGTTACAGCATCCCGCCATATTATGATTCTATGATTGCCAAGCTAATTGCCCATGGTAAAGACCGTAAAACTGCAATAGCACGCATGAAGCAGGCCTTGGATGAAATGATTCTGACAGGTGTTAAAACCAATATTCCATTACACAAAGATCTGATTCTTCAGGATGAAAATTTCTGTGAACAGGCAATGGATATTCACTATCTGGAAAAACATTTGTTGAAGCAGCTTGAAGGTGCTGAAGACAAAGAAAAAGCTTAATCCAGTAATTGATCTAATAAAAAACCGCTGAAGTCAGCGGTTTTTTTATATCAAGTCTTCAATCAAGGCAAAATGCGTCGAAGCACAGCAAAACATTGTTCTGCTTTTTCATTGGCACAGAAATTAATGGTATTTGAGTTCTGCCACTTCACAAAATACTGCGAAATCTCGCCTGACTGATCTACCTGATTGCCAGAACAGTCTTTTTCATTATTGTCGTATTTAACCTGCATAATCAGCGCTGGAATCTGTGCAGCCGGATCTTGTGAAGGCTGATAGTCATACAGTCCTGTGGTCCATTCTGAACCGCTTTTAATCACTACGTTGTTATTACCTTTAAAATTATAGTATTCAACACATTTCTTATTATCTGGAATTTCCATTCCCCATAGCCCGACAATTTCAGGACGGGTATTAATGGTAAAGGTATTCGGAACTTCGATAGGTTTCGCAATACTATTTGCAGCTTGATTATTATTTTCTGTTGCCATTAGCCAAGATGAGCTCATGAGCAAGACAAGGCTAAGACAGGTTTTTTTCATATTCACAGGCTTCGTTTCAATCCTAATAATTAATTTTAACTTATCATATTTTTCGGGATCATATTCTGCTCTGCATCAGTTTAAATACCGAAATAAAACAAATTTTTATCATTATAGTTTAAAAACATGGATTTCCTTTTTTAATTTTTTTGTATATATTTCGTATACAAACGTATATTGATAACGTAAGTAAAAACAGATTATTCCAAGAATAAAGTTGTACTTTTGGGTAAAAAGCATTTCCCAAACAAAGTGATATTTCACAAATAAAAATTAGATACAGGACTTAGATTTGCGAATACCTCGAATCACAGACCAGAACTTGAATCCTGAAACATATGCCTACTTGGTCATTCTTTTCATTATTTTAGTGACTTGTTTGATTGGCATCATGACCAGAACACAGGATTATTTAGCCATACTCTGGCCTGCCAATGCTGCCTTGCTGGCCATGTTCTTACGCTTCCCCCGTTTAAACAATATGGGCGGGTGGCTAGGTGCTTTCTGTGCCTTCATGTTTGCCGATCTGGCAACAGGTAATAATCTTTTACAGAGTTTGTTTCTAACGCTTGCTAACCTGATTAGTACGATTGTATCGCTGTTTTTTATCCGATATTTCCAGATCAATTATAAGTATTACAATACTGGCTTCACTTTCGTGCATATGTTCGGCATCTGTGCATTTGCAGGATGCCTGGCTAGTGCAGTTTTTGCCGTTGCGACCTTACCCAATCTTCCTCATTCCTTTATGACCAAGGAAAATTTATGGATTGATTTTGGGCTGTGGTGGACAGGCGAAATGGTAAATTACATTATTGTCCTGCCGCTTTTTCTAGCCTTTCCTAGAACCAAAGATCTCAAGTATTTATTTAAAAACCGCAGAAAGAAGCAGAACTCTTTTAGTTATCTGCTGCCAGCAGGTACGGTAATCCTGTGTATTATCCTGAGTAATATTTTTGTCGGTCCAGGTGCCCTGCTTTATCCGTTGGCAGCTTTAATCTGGGCAGCACTGACCTATCGCATCTTCACAATTGCGATTATTAATGCCTTTGTAATCATTTTGATGTATTACAGCCTGACCCAGTTCTATGCCACTACACATGATACGTTGGCAGACTCGACCATTTATATCTCGTTAAGGATCGGACTATTTATGCTGGCATTATCACCGCTGATCCTGTGTATCATCAGTCAGAACCGCAATGATCTGTTTAAACGGGTATTGTATTTGGCCAATCATGACAGTCTGACGCGTACCATGAACCGGCATTTTTTCTTTCAGAAAGGTGAATATTTACTGCAACATTCCAAGAGTGTGCAGTTTTCCCTGATTATGCTGGATATTGATCATTTCAAACGTTTAAACGATCATTTTGGCCATCATGTGGGCGATAAAGTACTGCAACACTTTGCTGAAATCATCCGTTCCAATTTACGTTCTCAGGATCTGTTTGCGCGTATTGGTGGTGAGGAATTTGTGATTTTGCTTTGGGATACCAAACCATCTAAGGCCCAGTTTATTGCCGAGCGTATTCGTGAACTGGTAGCTAAAACGCCAATGTATCAACCTGATGGATCACCGTTATCGATTACTGTGAGTCTCGGGATTACGCATCAACATGCCCCGCTTTCTCAAGATTTACAGCAACTGATCAATACCACGGATCAGGCCTTATATCAAGCCAAACACTTGGGACGTAATCAGGTGGTGCTTGCATCCTGAACTGAAACCCTCTACAACCTTATAACAATATCAACGCTAGGGAATGCAGATGAAATTTGAAGAATACTTACAATACGATGGATTAGGACTGGCTGAACTGGTTAAAAATAAACAGGTGCATTCAAGTGAACTTTTATCAGTTGCCTTAGAACGCAGTGCAAATATTAATCCTGAAATCAATGCCATTATTATTCCCATGCATGAGCATGCCTTGCAGCGTACCCAGCAAAAACTGTCTGGCCCCTTTGCTGGAGTTCCATTTCTGGTCAAAGACCTGTTTCAGGAATATGCAGGTTATCCGACGTCTTATGGATGTCAGGGTTTAAAGCGTATCGGGTATATCGCTGAAACCAATGCCGAGATTGTTAATCGTTGGGAACAGGCAGGTATTGTGACCTTTGGCCGTACCAACACCCCTGAATTCGGAATTAAAGGCATTACCGAGCCAGATGCCTGGGGCAGCTGTAAAAACCCGTGGAATTTAAGACATAACAGTGGTGGCTCGTCAGGCGGTTCTGCTTCTGCTGTGGCAGCCGGCATTGTGCCAATTGCCGGTGCAGGTGATGGTGGTGGCTCAATTCGTATTCCGGCTTCCTACTGTGGTCTGTTTGGTTTAAAACCAAGCCGTGGACGTACGCCGTGGGGACCGCAAATGAGTGAGGCAATGCACGGTGCTGCCATTCAACATGTACTCACCAAAACTGTTCGGGATAGTGCGGCAATGCTGGATGCCACCCATGGTGAAGATCGCAGTTCACTGTTTACGATTCAACGTCCGCATACACATTATCTGGAAGTGATTCAGCAACCACCAAAAAAATTAAAAATCGCATTTAATACGCGTTCCAGCATTGATACGCCTGTTTCTCAGGATGCTATTAAAGCGGTAGAACAAACTGCCCGTTTACTGGAATCTTTAGGTCATGCAGTCGTTGAGGATCAACCGCAGATTGATGGCATGCAACTGGCTAAAGATTTTATTACGACGTGGTTTAGCCAGTTTTCTTATATGCTGGACGAAATCCAGAAAGGCTATCCATCCAGATCAGGCGATTTTGAACTGGATTCTCTGGCGCTAGCTGCTTTTGGTGCCAAAACGACGGCAATTGAATATATCCAAAATCTGACCAACTGGGGACAATATGTGACCCAGATGAATCATTTCTTTGATGATTATGATCTCTACCTGACACCAGCCACGGCCACTGTTGCACCCAAAAATGGCGAAGTCAAGACACCAAACTGGCAGAAGCCGATTCTTAAAGCTTTATTAAAAATGAATAAGGCACATTTATTGGCACAAGGTAAGCTGGTCGACCAGATTGTGAAAGAAAACCTAAAATGGGTGCCATTCACCCAGTTAGCCAATATTACCGGCCTTCCTGCAATGTCTGTACCGCTATACTGGAATGAAGATAACCTGCCTTTGGGCTCACAGTTTATTGCACCATTTGCCCGTGAAGATTTGCTGTTACAACTGGCCGCTCAATTAGAACAGGCTCAGCCCTGGTTTAATCAATATTCCAAAATCCGCATTTAATCATTCAATCGTATCTTAAACCTGCTTTTGCAATTCGACTTTGCTGGGTAAGCCAAATACCAACAATAGGCCAAGCAAGGTCGACAGCGCAGCAGCAATAAAGATTGATGTTCCACCGACCTGATCCCAATAACGACCGGCTAGAATGCTGCCACTCGCCACGCCTAAGCCCCACATGGTGCTATACAGTGCCTGTCCACGGCCTTGTTGTCCAGCCGAGAAGTTCTGGAAAATAACCCGCATGGCAATCATATGGAATAAGCCAAAACTCAAAGCATGAATGCTCTGGGCAAGAAACTGTGCCAGAAATGACGATGGAAATAGGCCGACAGTCAGCCATCTTAAACCAGTCATTAACAGGCATAGCATCACCAGATGCCGCCATGACCAGCGTGTCAGAAAAAATGTGGCATAGGCGAACATAATGATTTCAGCAATAACCCCAACCGACCAAAACAATCCGATCTGACTGGTACTGAATCCATTCTGGCTGAGATAGTTACTATAAAAACTATAAAACGGCGCATGTGAAAACAGCATGATCAGTTCAATCAGGAAAAAACTGTATACCACTGGCCGCTTGAAGATCGGCCATAAGGCTTCGAGTTTTTTCTGAGCTGTGGGTGCTGCTGAGGGTTCTTTGATGGTAAATGACCAGAGGAAAGCTAGAAATGAAATACAGAGCAATAAGACTGGTAGCATACTGATGCTGACAATCTCAAAAATTGCTCCTAAACCAAATACACCAATAATAAATCCAATAGATCCCCACTTACGCACTTTACCATAGAGCTCTGCCCTTTTTTCACCTAACCAGAATAAAGTCACACCTTCAAACTGAGCCAAAATTGCATTTTGAAAGAAACTGAAAATCAGCATGAGCAAAGCGACTGACTGGAAGCTATTTGGAATGATAAATATCATGAACCAGATACAAGCTTCCATCCAGGTAGCTATACGCACCAGCAACATGCGTTTCCCGGATTTGTCTGCAATCCACCCCCAAATAAATGGCGCAAAAAATCGGGTGACAATCGCAATCGAAGATAAAACCCCAATTTCTTGATAATTAAAGCCTTGATCCTCTAGATACAGACTCCAGAAAGGCATGAATGCGCCCACAATCGCATAATAAAAAAAGTAGAAAAAACTGAGTCTGTAATGAATAGCTAGAGATTGCATCAAACTAGATACTCTTTCATTTCTGATAACTTAAAATAAATATAAGTTGCGCTTAGTTGCATTGAATGGGTCTCGGTTGAGTCTAGTTAATCTATAAGCTAATCATCTATAGATTCTTCAAAGCTCTTTAACTAATTTTAGAAAAGTTAGATTTTAACTTAATACATTACCTAAATTCTTAATTTATTCTTTTAGTTCAATCATGAGCTTATCAATCGTAATCATTTGATGGTTCTAAGAATTAAAATGACTGAGGTTCTGACATTTAGACAGCTTAACGTTACAAAATCTGAGCCTTATTTAGCTTGTACTTTGTCTATCATGGGCTCACCAATAAGAAAAGAAAAACCCCTTAACATTTAGAATGTAAGAGGTTTAGTTTGCCGTAATACGTTCGGCTATGATTTTAACTTTGCTTTAAACTCAACCCATCCATTGACTTGGGTGATAGTTAGGTCGATAGCTGAGTATTGATAGTAGCGCTCCACCTCAACAGGAGTTTTAGCGCTCATCTCCTTTCGCGCCTCTTTGAATTCAAAATATGGGTTATTAAAATTAATAACATTAGAATTGATAACTGATATTAAGTAATCAGTTGTGTGAATATATTGTATGTGTGCTCATAACCAGCCCGTTAAGTCAAAATTCAAACCAATTATTAGCCTATTATTATTGAAAAATCAAATAGCACAGAACACTTAACTCATTGATAATAAAAAAAATTTATCATTCTAAATTAAACTTTTTTCAAACAATCCCGGCATTCTTTCTTGCCGTCGCTAATCTCAGTCGCACCATGTAGGCAGAATAAGGAGAATAGTAATCGGAGCATACTTTTTTCCAGACAAAAAATAACCCGCTTAACCTGGGGAAGTTAAGCGGGTAGGCTTCTTTAACACGTCATTATAGTTTTTAGCTAGTTCATCATTATTCATGGAGCACCTTTAAAGTAGCACTTATATAGTGCAGCAATAGTATAAGAAGCATTACTGAATGGTGGGTGCTGGTTGGCTTTGGGTTAAATTTGGTTATTTGTTAGACAGGAATTACACTATTTAATTATTTTTGTGTTCTGGTCGCCGTATAAAGTTTATCAGGCAACAAAAAAGCTCTTATTTCTATGGACTTTAAAAACTCGCAAAGAAATCGAATAAATATTTAATGAATGTGAACCTGTCATTAATATCGGATACGTCAAATACCCATAAAGTTTTAGTTTGTGATCTATATTTAAATCTTACTGCTGGTACCTTAGTTGTCACTGACGCATCTTCACCGAGATGTTCAGCAATTAACTTTAGATTTTCTGATAGAAATCGTGATTTATTTATTGTTCTAGATTTTGTGGGCTCGAAAGTCGCTAAAATTTCATCATATACCCAATTAAGAAAACTTAGATCTATCGCTTTATATTTATTCATAAGGTGCATCAATCTATTTAAAAGACTGTGAAGACTCTTTATAACATTTCATTTAATTGAATAAATATTATTTTTAAGAAATAAAAATGTATATACCTGTAAAAAAAACCCACTTATGATGGGCTTTCGTTTTATCTTTTAAACTTATCTATTCAGAAGCTTTAAGCTCATCAGACAATTTTTCTAAACTCTTTGCTCTTTCTTGTTCGCTAGAAAGATTATATAAATGGAAACACAGAAAGAATATAAATGCCAAAAATACTCCGCCTAAAATTACAACTCTTTTTTTTCAAAAGATTCAACTTAATTTAAGCATGGGCCTTAGTATGGACCTTTTTGTTTAATAAACCAACAAAAAAGCCCATCTTTCGATGAGCTTCTTCATAGTAACACTTCAAACGGCGGGAGTGTCACAAGATAAACTTGCTGGACTGACCCACATTGGCAGTTACCGCCAGAACTCTAATCTATCATACCTATTGATATAAAAATAGCCTCTCCACGAAACTAGGTGCTACCCTCTTTAGTTATAGGTTAATGAAAATATCACTTAGCTATTCCAGTCAAAAAAAAACCACATCATTGGGGACGATGTCCGCAGAACTCTAAATTCAAAATGTGGAGATTTTTGAACATATGGTAAAATATAATGAAAATATTGTATGCAGTAAATCACACTTAGATATTAAGTCGATGATTAACAATCATATTGACCGATAAAATAGAAATAAGTCACTTATTCAAATTTCTAGTTAATCTCAGTCTCTTTGACCAGATCTATTACTTAACTTAGCTAAGCTATTCAAGCCAGATACATAGTAAGAAATTAAGCCAAACTTTTCTTTAGGCGATAAAAAAGCCCACATTGCTGTGGGCTCTTCCCCTTTATCATTTTGCGCTGATTCAGGATTGTTGACGAAATGTACAACGGTCAAACAATAGCCAATTCATGACAAATACAAATATATATAGAAATTAAATATCTATCTATACATAAAAAGCCTAAACTGTGATCTTTGCAGTCAATAATTTCTAGTTTGAACTTGATAAAGCTTTATTTTAGGCAACAAAAAAGCCCATCTTTCGATGAGCGTCTGCAAAATAACACCCAGTAATAAGTGTGTTATCAGGTCATCTGATCAATCTACTCCCCATGACTGGTTGCCCGTATAAGTCTTCCTTATTCCACTGATTAATCCAAAGACTTTTTAACACAATTATTTTTCTAAATTATTGATTCCATCCCGGTGCATAAGATTGATCGCTATCATCCTACTATTCACCTTGATCTCTAGTCCAAATCTTTAAGTATTTAAATGAAATGAGCGATCTAAAAGTCAGCAAGACTATCCTTGATCATAGAGAATAATAATACTGCGCAAACCGCAAACAAGAGCCCGATCAAAGCAAATAAAGGATCCTGATAAATAAGACCTAAAACCATGAGAGAAACAGCAAGGATGACAAGGAAAATAATGCCGCATATTTTAAAGAGATACATATCCAGAACCTAAAGCAAAAGCTATGCTTTCAAGAAGCAATTTTTGTTCCTTTTTTAAATAATTTTTATATTTATTATCAATATAAGTTGATCAATATTCTATTTTATTGGTGCGAATCTAGTATATAAAATACGGAGCTACTCAGTACCCATATTTCGAGAAAAATTCAGAAATCCAGACATTAAAAAGCCACCCTAAAGAGTGGCTCAATAATCAAATTTTTTATTGATATGCAATTATAGCGGTCACTATTTTCAAATAAAAATTTTAATAAATATTCTTTCTTTACCCGAAATAATCTCGACATGCATTCCTCCATGAAAGATCAAAATATTCCTGATCTACCTGCCGTCTTTCAATCAGCACAATATTTTTATTTACTACAATAAACCTCCGATGCTTCATTTCATTCGTAGATTTATCTCTGAAACTAACCTCACCACATTCTCCCTCTTGTTGATGAAATTGAACCAGATCTGAATTCGGTAAAGCATTCCTTACCATCTCCCTAAATTTTTTTAAATCCTCATCCTGTAGGATCTTAGAGTCAGCTTCTTGCTGTGTATTTGGTTGACTACACCCCAGAAGTATTAAAGCTACAAGAGGCAAGATAATTAGTTTTTTCATAAGCTGTCCTCCTGAGAAAGAGGATCACATTATTTTTAAAGTATAGCTATTATTAAAATGAATAGTTTTGTAAACCATTCAACTTTATCAATAAATTTAATCAGGAAAATTTAGAACAGATAAAAAGGAATAATAGCTAAAAAGAGCTTGCTGTTTCTCTGAAAATAGCAAAGTTCTGAAAAATTATATGAGACATGTCAGAGATGACTCTACTGAAAGAATGGGAGACCTCACAACCTTCTCTTGCTAGTGGTGAGGTCCTTTCAAGAGATTATTCAACAGGATTTGCTGCTTGACTATCTACCCGTTCATTCTGAGTAGCAGGATGATTTGAACCATCCTTTTTGTATTTCATTTTTTTATAACAATAACCTGCAAGTACACCTGCACCAATTAACGTTAATAACTTCATTTTTCACCTCATGCTCATAATTGCAAGCCTATATAACTAACATCTATATTTGTAGCTTTCCAAAGCCATTTAGAGTGTTTTTTTAAATAAAAAGTTAAATTATGTATATCTATATAGATCAAATAAAATTTTAATATTTTCATAATATTAAATTTACTTAAAATATTCTTGAGTTAAATATTTTTAGGCTCTAAATATATACTTATAAAATAAAAATCCTGCTTGCTGATTAAAATTCAACTTACGATATTCAAATTGTTTTGAACTTATCTCTCTTATATTTTAATTCTCATAATAGATCATAATGAGAGCGTTCTCCCATGTGTTCAAACTATGAATTTCCCTCAAAAAGCCGTCTCTCTTTATTAGATATCCATGAAGAGCAACTTGAACTGGATATGAAAACTCATGTATATCCTTTGGCTCCCGCTCCCATCATTATGCGTGGTGCTGACGAGTTTGAACTGGATATCGCACGTTTTGGGCTTATTCCTTCTTGGGCCAAAGAATTAAAATTTGGTCGGCATACTTATAATGCCCGGACTGAGACTGTCGCCTCAAAAGCAAGCTTTCGGCATGCCTGGAAAAACAATCAGTTTGCCTTAGTACCTGTAGATACGTTCTATGAACCCAAATACATTAATGGCAAATCTCATTGGTATGCTATTTCTCGTGAAGACGGCGATCCTTTTACTGTTGCAGCCATTTATGATGATGCAATCATTGAGGGTGAAAAAGTTCGGTCTTTTTCAATGCTCACAATTAATGCAAATCAGCATCCTTTTATGAATCAATTCCATAATCCGAATGATGAAAAACGCTCAATTATTGTGATACCGGAAGAGTCAAGACAGGACTGGCTGCACTGCAATCATGAGGAAGCAAGTGAGTTTTTCTTCGAAATGCGGGATGAATTTATTGCAAAGCTACGAGATTCCCGTTTGTCGGAAAACTGAAATATAAAAGCAATTTAATTATTAGTATCTGATTTTAAAGCATTTAATTTATTTGTATAAAAATAAAGCAATCATTACAATCTTGATTAATGTAACAACAATCAAGAAGTAGCAGGTTTATGACAAATTCGCATGGGGGCTTTAGAATTGGTGCAGGCAGAAAAAAGGCCGAAGAAACCAAAGTAATTCGTGTACCTGAATGCAAAGTCCTGGATATCAAAGCATACTTAAAATCACTTAAAAAAGAAAATGAAATCAGTGATATTCGCCAGTTTGATCCTGTTACCCAAATGGAAATTCCTTTAGTTACTGAACGCGTTCAGGCTGGTTTTCCCTCACCTGCACAAGATTATATTGATAAAAAACTCGACCTGAATGAATTCCTGATTAATAACGCTAATGCTACTTTTATTGTTCGAGCCAATTCGCTGTCAATGTTGAATGCAGGTATTGATATCAATGACGCCCTGATTGTGGATCGTAGCATTGAAGCGCAACATCGAGATATTGTGATTGCCTGTGTAGATAACGAATTTACTGTCAAACGGCTGATTATCGATGTAAAGGGTTGCTGGCTAAAAGCCGAGAATGATGACTATTCCGATATTCATCCTGTAGAAGGTCAGCAATTTGAAATCTGGGGTGTGGTCACCAACGTCATTAAAAAATTCAGATGAAATATCAGCAAGAAATCTATGCGCTGATTGATGTCAATAATTGCTATGTCAGTTGTGAGCGCCTATTCAATCCGAAACTGAATCAGGTACCTGTGATTGTGCTGTCAAATAACGATGGCTGTGTAGTTTCACGTTCGCAGGAAGCAAAAGATCTCGGCATTAAAATGGCTGTTCCATTCTTCCAGATACGCAATATTGTCGAACAGCATCAAGTTCAAGTGCTATCCAGCAACTATGCCCTCTATGCAGAAATGTCCAAACGTTTTCATTCCATTCTGTCTGAATATGTAGCACCTGATGAACAGGAGGTTTATTCCATAGATGAATGCTTTCTGAAAATTACAGCTTATGCAAAAAATCATGATTTAACAGAATATGGTCAGGATATGCGGCGGCGTATTTTGCAATGGATTGGCTTACCCGTTTGTGTAGGCATTGGCCGCTCCAAAACCGAAGCTAAATTAGCCAACTATATGGCCAAGAAAGCCAAACGCTTTAATGGGGTTTGCGATCTTTCTTCTATGCATCCACAACATAGAGATTACTTCTGGAGCTTGATTGATGTTGCTGAAGTCTGGGGGGTTGGGCGCCAGCAGAGTAAAAAGTTAAAGAACTTAGGTATACATACTGTTCTTGATTTAGCTCAGACCAATTGTCATCGAATCGGAAAATTATTTTCAGTTGTTATGCAAAGAACTGTGATGGAATTACAGGGAATTTCCTGTATTGAACTGGAACAGGCGTGCCAGCCCAAGAAGCAGATTATTTCTTCACGCTCATTTGGTTCCCGAGTAACAGATCTTGAAGCTTTAACGGAGGCTATGAGTGATTACCTGCAAAATGCCGTCAAACGCTTGAGAGAAGATCAATCCTTATGTGGTTGCATCATTGCTTTCGCTCAATCCAATCCTTTTGACAAGAACAGATCCTTTTATCATAAATCTATCAATATCGCTTTTCCTGAACCTACTGATTCCGTTGTTGTCATGAACCGAGCGTTGATGCAACAGATGCATGAGCTGTTTTCAGAAGGTGTAGAGTTTAAAAAATGCGGGGTTATTTTGACGGCGCTTGAACCTAAATCGGCCTATGTCTATGATTTGCTCTCGGATCAGGCTCAGATCGAGAAAAATGAGAAGCTTCAACAAGCGCTAGAAAAAGTAAAAGAAAGATTTGGGGATCAAAAGCTGGCGATTGGAGCAGCTAAAATGCCTGACCGGACTTGGACCATGTCTCAACAGCACCTAACTCAGAATTATTTTAGTTGGGATGGATTGTTAAAAATTGATCGGTAATTTCATCTTCCCAGTAAAGTGAAGCAGAAATTTTCCGAAACTTAAATCAAAATTTCTTAGATTAGCATTTGAAGTGCAACACCATGTTGTTGCCATAATACCTGACTCGGACTTTTAAAGCCGAGTCTTTTTCTTGGACGATGATTCAAGCGTTGAGTAATTTCTGCAATATATGCATCCGT
>NZ_VPED01000024.1:0-50682 GCF_013417335.1 Acinetobacter sp. YH16031 | reverse complement strand
CATGAAATACGGTATTCTGATGTGACAAAACCTGAATCCTGGTCGTTAAAGTGTTTGTTTGCACTCATATTTTAACTGTTAGGACTCAGGTTTTTTTATTTAAAGCAAACTATGGGACAGCAGTGGCTATGGCACCCTTTTTTATTGATAAAAATTTACCCATTAAAACGCATCGATAGATCAATGGCTTTGACATCTTTGGTCAATACACCCATCGAAATATAGTCTACGCCTGTACTCGCCACTTCACGTAAGTTATCAATAGTGATATTGCCTGAAGCTTCCAGTTTACAGCGACCAGCCACATGTTTGACCGCTTCAATCATTTGCTGCTGACTGAAATTATCCAGCATCACGATATCAGCTTCGGCTTCTAGGGCCTGATTCAGTTCATCCCAGGTTTCAACCTCTACTTCCACCGGTTTACCCGGTGCAATCTGGTGTGCCTTGGCAATCGCCTGGCGAATGCCGCCAGCTGCCATAATATGATTTTCTTTAATCAAAAAGGCATCGAATAGGCCCAGACGGTGATTCTGACCACCACCGACAGCAACAGCATATTTTTGGGCAATACGTAAGCCTGGCAGCGTTTTACGGGTATCTAAGAGCTTGGTATTCAAACCGTCCAGCTCTTTGACATAGTTTGCCGTCTTGGTCGCGACGGCAGACAGCGTCTGTACAAAGTTCAGGGCAGGGCGTTCTACAGTCAGCAGGCTACGTGCAGAACCGGCCAGTTTTAGAAAAGCTTCATTGGCAGCGACATGATCGCCGTCATTTTTTAGCCAGATCACTTCTACACTCGGATCATAGGCCTGAATCAGGGCATTGACCCAAGGCTGACCAGCAAGAACCATTGCTTCACGGCTAATAATCGTGGCAGTCGCCTGTTCATCTTCAGGAGTTAGCAGGGCAGTAATGTCACCATCACCAATATCTTCGGAGAGTGCCTGTTGAATATTGATCTGAATCGACTGTTCTAGCAAAGCCTGAGATATGCTCATGAGTATTTCCGTATCTTTTTTAGCCGTGAAAAATTGTGCATTATCTTAACACCGTTACATTAAAATGAGCGATTTTTCATACAGTCTGCCGGGATGAATTGAGATTTGCCTATGAAAGTTTTAGCATTAAGCCGGCTGCAATCCTGATATTGCAGATTTTATTTTTGTACAGGACAGTTTTATGCAACAGGCAGCTGAGTTTCAAATTCGGGACGGGCAATTGCTCGGGGCGCGCCAGATCCCTTCTCCAAATTTTAATCAGCGGCCTGAACATACCGACATCCAGTTACTGGTGATCCATAACATCAGTCTGCCGCCGTCACAATTTGGTGGTGGCTATATTGAACAGTTTTTTCAGAATCAGCTGGACTGGTCAGTGCATCCGTATTTTCAGACTATTGAAGGCATGCAGGTATCTGCACATCTGCTGATTTTGCGTTCTGGTGAAGTACTGCAGTTTGTGAATTTCAATGACCGAGCCTGGCATGCCGGTCGTTCTAACTATCTGGCCAAAAAAGAATGTAATGATTATTCCATCGGGATTGAACTGGAAGGCAGTGATGACCTGCCGTTTGAACAGGCACAATATGATGCCTTGGTCAAAGTCACCGCCTGTTTGCAAGACTATTATCCAAAAATGCAGCAGCATATTGCCGGACATTCGGATATTGCACCGGGACGTAAAACCGATCCGGGACCATATTTTGACTGGTGTGCTTTTCGTGCCCAGTTACAACATTATAAGAACCCATGACCCTTCAGGAAGTCATGTGATTAAGCAATGAACTTCTTTTGCAAGTTTCATTACAATAGGCCCAAATTAATTATTAGGTGAATAGGATGGCGCTTTGGCGTTCGACCGTAATTGTCAGTGCGATGACCATGTTGTCGCGGGTTCTGGGATTGGTCCGGGATGTGGTTTTACTGAATGTATTCGGTGCCGGTAAAGATTTCGATACCTTCGTGGTGGCATTTCGTATTCCAAACTTTTTCAGACGGCTGTTTGCAGAAGGGGCATTCTCCCAAGCCTTTATTCCGGTACTGACTGAATATAAGACCAGTCGTACTCATGCTGAAGTGCAGATCCTGATCAGCCGGGTATTTGGCTGTTTGGCCACTTTCATGACCACCCTGACCATGATTGCCATCATTGCCGCACCGGTGATCATGTATATCTATGCGCCTGGGTTTCATGGCGATGAAGCAAAGTTTGCGCTGGCCACAGACATGTTCCGTCTGACTATTCCTTATCTGCTGTTTATGTCATTAACGGCTTTTGCCAGCAGTATTCTGAACAGTTATGGCTCTTTTAGTACGCCAGCCTTTGCTCCGGTTTTATTGAATATTGCCATGATTGCCGGTGCGCTCTGGCTCACGCCTTTTATGGCAGAGCCGATTATGGCGCTAGGCTGGGCCGTCGTCATTGCCGGGATTTTGCAGCTGGCAATCCAGATTCCAGAGTTATGGCGTAAAAACCTGCTGATTCCACCGAAAGTAGACTTCAAACATGAAGGGGTGGATCGCATCATGAAACTGATGCTACCCGCTCTGTTTGGTGTATCGGTCACCCAGATCAACCTATTACTGAATACGGTTTGGGCTTCTTTCATGCAGGACGGTTCAGTGTCGTGGTTATATAGTGCTGAACGCATGACCGAGTTGCCATTGGGTCTGATTGGCGTGGCAATCGGTACCGTGATTCTGCCGTCTTTATCCACACAGCATACGGAAAAGAATCCGGAAAAATTCCGCGGTATGATGGATTGGGCAGCAAAAGTCATCGTGCTGGTGGGTCTACCAGCCAGTATTGCCTTGTTCATGCTGTCAACACCGATTATTCAGGCATTATTTGAACGTGGACAGTTCACTTTTGAAGATACACAGATGACTGCCTTGGCACTGCAATGTATGAGTGGTGGTGTGATTGCCTTTATGCTGATTAAAGTCTTTGCTCCCGGCTTTTATGCCCAGCAGGATACTCGTACACCGGTACGCGTCGGTTTAATGGCAGTAGCAGCCAACGCGATTCTGAACGTAATCTTTATTGGTTTCTTTAAACTGATTCATTGGGAAGCGGAGCATATGGCACTGGCACTGGCTTCGACTGGTTCAGCCATGGTCAATGCAGGTCTGCTGTATTTCTATCTGCATCAACGTAATATTTTCCGCTTTGGTGCGCACTGGAAAAAAATCTTTATGCAATTCATGTTTGCCAATGTGGTGATGATTGCAGCCTTGGCCTATGCACTTAGCTGGTACAATGGTGATGTATCACAATGGATGCGTGTACTGGAAGTGCTGATTTTATGTGTGGTAGGAGTCGTGGCGTATTTGGCCGCATTGGTCGCTGCTGGTTTCAGACCACGCCATATCAAACCTTGATCTATTTTTGGCGCATAAAAAAACAAGAGCCAAATGGCTCTTGTTTTTTCTGTAGGAAACTTTTCCTTAAGCAAAACTCAGTCGCTAGACCTTGCCGCGAGAAAGGAAACCAACAATGGCAAGAATAACGGCAATCACTAATAAGATAATTGCGAAATCCTTAGATAAGCCTGCTACTCCACCGAAACCAAGTAGACTGGCAATTAAGGCAATCACAGCAAAAATAATAGCCCAGCGAAACATATCAATTCTCCATGTGTTTTTATTCTCAAATCCAGTATAGGAATATTCGATTTTGGGCACTGTTAGTGTTTTGTTGATGTACTGTCTCTGATTTAACAATAGTTTACGTGATATTAATAAGATTCACGTCCCTACATTTCCTTTGTTGAAACTTAGTATAATAAGCTGATTTTTACCATAGCCGCTTTGATTATGTCTGATGCCTTACGTCCATACTTCTGGAAAAAATATAGTCTTACTGAGCTGACGCCAGAAGAATGGGAAGCGCTTTGTGACGGTTGTGGGCTTTGCTGCCTGATCAAGCTGGAAGATGAAGACACCCACGAAGTCGCCTATACCAAAGTGGCTTGCAAATTACTGGACTGCAAAACTGCCCGCTGTTCGGATTATCCGAACCGGCTGCAGTATGTGCCGGATTGTATCCAGCTGACACCTGAGAAACTGGACACTATTCACTGGTTACCCTCAAGCTGTGCTTATCGCCGAGTTGCTGAAGGGAAAAGCTTACCATCCTGGCATTATCTGAAGACAGGTTCACGACAAAGCGTAATTCAGGCCAAAAAATCTGCTGCTGGTCGCTGCTTAAGTGAAGTTGATATTGATGAAGATGAAATTGATGAATATATCGTGCGCTGGGTGCGCTAACTGTTAGCGCAATCCAACCCCGTCAAATGATTAAATAAAAAAATTAAGCTGCCTGTTGTAGCAGTTGCTGTGCTGAAGACCCTGACATAGGACGATAAAAATAAAAGCCTTGTCCGGTCTGGCAATCACAATTGATCAATGTGTCTAGCTGTTCGGTATTCTCAATGCCTTCGACCAGTACATCCAGAGAAATACTGGAACCAATCTGGGTAATGGCTTTAACAATGGCCAGCGCAGACGGATCATTGTTCATACGTTCTACAAAGTTGCGATCAATCTTGATGCAGTCGACCGGATATTCCTGCAAACGAGTCAGGGAAGAATGACCGGTACCGAAGTCATCCAGAGAAATATGAATCCCATGTTTTTTCAGCAGATTCAGTGCCCGGATCACATAATTGGCTCCGCCTTCAGACAAGCTCTGCTCGGTAATTTCCAGCTCCACCTTGTGCGCAGGAATATCGAATCGGGACAGACGAGCCAGGAATTTCTCAGCATAGTCATCGCGCAGGAATTCAACCGGAGCTGCATTAATTGAAATCGGCAGTATATCTAGACCTTCGGCCTGCCAGCGGCTCATATCCTCAAAGACTTTCAGCTGCATGGTTTCACTGATGCGTGAAGCCAGATCATAGTCCTGGAAAGCTGAAAAAATATGAGAGGGTAACTGGATCTGATGCTGCTGATCCTGCCAGCGTAGCAAGGCCTCAAAACCAATCACTTCACCATCGGAGAGGCGGACCTTAGGCTGATAATAAGGAATAATCTGATCCGCATGAATAATTTTGCGTGCCAGCGTCAGTTGTTTGGTCATGTTTTCCAGTGACCTGAACATCTCCTGATTAAACATGCGAATCCCGCCACGCCCACTATTTTTCAGATCATTCAGGGCAATATCGGCGCATTTCAGCAGGTTGGAACTATTCTGGGCATCTCGCGGATAAACGGTACAACCAATACTCATGCCGATACTCATGCGATGGCCGACATAACTCACTGGTTGTTCCAGCTGGGCATAGGCCAGTTGTGCAGTATTAATCAACTGGGTTTCGTTTTCCAAGTTTTTGACCAGAATGGCAAACTCATCTCCACCAAGACGGGCAACGACTATATTTTTGGAACCAAAACAGGCCTGAAAACGCTTGCCCAAGACATGCAGTAAATGATCTCCGGCAATATGACTCAAAGTGTCATTGATATGCCGGAAATAGTCCAGATCGATCAAGAGCAAGCCAACCATCATTTGCTGCTGCTTAGCTTTTAGCAGTACTTGTTTAAAGGTCTTATAAAAGGCATTGCGGTTATACAGGCCGGTCAGCTCATCACGCTGAATTACGGCTTTTAAACGGCTTTCTGCTATTTTTTGCTGACTGATATTGCGTGAAACGCACAGGATATTTTGGGGAATATTATTTTCGTCTAATACTGGAGTCAATAAATGATCCCAATATTCTGGGTCCTGATTCTCTGTCTGGGCTTTTTCTACAAAACGGCTATTTAAGCCTTGGGCAGCCTGTTTTAAAGCACGTTGTCCGGTTTTCTTAACCTCAGCGGGTAACAGGCTTAACCATGAATGCAGGGCAGGCTGCTGTTCAGGATCAATCCCTAACTTATGACAGGCTGACTGATTGATATGACGGATCTCGCCTTGTGGAGACATGACTTTAATACAGTCGACACTGGCATCCAGCATATTTTTCTGAGCAGAAATCACCTGAGACAGTTGTTGCTGAATCTCAAAATATTCATGTATATCGGTCAGTGATACCGACCATTGCAGCAGATGTTCCGCGGTATGCTGAAACTTGATGGCCAAGGCACACATACGGTAGCTGGAATCGGCCGATTTAATCCGGCACTGGGTATTAAAGCCTTGTTGCTGATTCAGGGCAGCATGCCATTGTTTAGAAAACGCTGGCTGATCATCTGGATGAATCAGGCTTTGCCATTCTTTAGGACCATATTCACTTAAATTTGTGCCTAAATAATCCGAAAGTGCCTGATTAAAATATTCAATATTATCTTTGCCCAGCACCCAGAGTGGATGTGGCACATCATTGATCAGATCCTGTAATAATCTGGATTTTGCATGTTGCTCATTAGAAGATTGTATCGAGGTTGAAATAAGCGACTCAGCGCATTCTGCAGTTGTTCGTCTAGATTTATTATGCTTCATGCATCCCCACCGATACCACCCAAAGAGCATCCAATCAGTTGCTCAAGTCCATTCTAATTAATATGAGACAATGTGAAATTTACAAGGTTATTAACCTGTAATTAATCATGTTCTATTTATCTACTTTTCATAAGATTAATCCATTCATTGTAAAAAAAATAGAGCTTTCTTACATAAATTAAATTTTTCTCATAAATGTTTGAAATATTGGAATCAAAACTACCGGTGTTAGAATGAAAGCAGAATTTAATTTGAGCCAATAATAAGATGTCAGACAGTCATATCCCGCTTCCAGAACGCTTGCGGCCTCGCGACCTTGCAGAAATTATCGGGCAGGATCACTTGCTTGGAGAGAATGCACCTCTACGTCAAATGATTGACCAAGGGCATTTACCATCGATTATCTTCTGGGGTCCACCTGGAGTAGGTAAAACCACAATTGCCTTGCTACTTGCCCAAGCGGTAGACCGGCCATTTATCAGCCTGTCTGCACTCAATACCGGTGTGAAAGAATTGCGTGAAGTCATTGCGGAAAGTGGTGATCTGCTGACGCCTGTAGTGTTTATTGACGAGATTCACCGTTTTAATAAATCCCAGCAGGATGCACTGCTGAATGCCGTCGAAAAAGGCAAAATTACCCTGATTGGCGCGACGACGGAAAATCCATCTTTTGAAGTCAACAGTGCCTTGCTGTCACGTTGTCAGGTCTATACCTTGAATGCGCTGAGTGACGAAGCGATTCAGACCTTACTGACTCAGGCGATTCAGACTGACAAATTCCTGCAGGAACGCTATATCCAGATTGAAGAATTTGACGCCTTATTGCAGTTTGCCGCTGGGGATGCGCGTAAGGCACTCAATTTGCTGGATCTGATTGCCAGCACTTTTGAGGCGGATCAGGAAAATATCATTACCAATGCGATTGTGGTCAAAGTCGCACAGCAGAATATTGCCCGTTATGACAAGTCTGGCGAGCAGCACTATGATCTGGTTTCGGCCTTCATCAAGTCGATTCGTGGCAGTGATCCGGATGCTGCCCTGTACTGGATGGCACGTATGCTCAAAGGTGGTGAAGATCCGGTCTTTATTGCCCGCCGTATGCTAATTGCAGCATCAGAAGATATTGGCAATTCCAATCCGAATGCCTTGTTGCTGGCGGGCGAATGCTTCCGCTCAGTTCAAGCGATTGGCATGCCGGAATGCCGGATTATTCTGGGACAATGTGCGGTTTACTTGGCGACCAGTGCCAAAAGTAATAGTACCTATCTGGCGATTAATAAAGCGATGGATCTGGCTGAAAAAACGGCCAATTTGCCAGTGCCTTTACATCTGCGTAATGCACCGACCAAGTTGATG
Organism: Acinetobacter sp. YH16031; assembly: GCF_013417335.1. Lineage (NCBI taxonomy): Bacteria > Pseudomonadati > Pseudomonadota > Gammaproteobacteria > Moraxellales > Moraxellaceae > Acinetobacter > Acinetobacter sp. YH16031. The sequence continues at coordinate 42,879 of NZ_VPED01000024.1, read as the reverse complement.
AAAGAGCAGGGTTATGGAGTGAATTATCTGTATCCGCATAACTATCCGGAACATTTTGTCCTGCAAGATTACCTGCCGCCTGAGCTGAAAGGCACCAAACTGTACGAATCGGCACGTAATAAGCGTGAAGTGGAAGGCGAACGTCTGCAACAACGTCGCTGGCAGCAGGAACAACAACAGCAATAAGCAAAAAAAAGCCCAATTTAAGGAGAATTGGGCTGAAATAGGATGTCTTGGGGAAAATACATCCTAGAGGGTAAGGGTATAAATCTGGTCAGCAACATCAGATGGATTGCGTCTGCTGAGGATGTTGCCGGAATGCAGTAATATTAAGACATGCATTGAATAATGTAAAAACGATCATTTTTATTAATAAAATTCATTTTTTCGATCATAAGATTAGACAATAAAAAACCGGGTTATTAACCCGGTTCTTTGAAGCATTACTAGTGTTTAGATATCTTCAAGATTGATACCTAAACGTGCTGCAACTTCTTCGTACGCTTCAACCACGCCGCCTAGGCCTTGACGGAAACGGTCTTTATCCAGTTTTTTCTTGGTGTCTTTATCCCATAGACGGCAACCGTCTGGAGAGAATTCATCACCCAGTACGATACGGTCGTGGAACACACCAAATTCAAGTTTAAAGTCAACTAGAAGCATATTACCCGCTTCGAATAATGCTTTAAGCACATCGTTCACTTGGTAAGTCAGTTCTTTCATTTTTGCCAGTTGTTCAGCAGTCGCCCAACCTAAAGCAATCGCTTGAGATTCGTTCACCATTGGATCGCCTAGCGCGTCATCCTTGAAGAACAATTCGAATGTAGGAGGAGTTAATTCTTTACCTTCTTCTACACCCAGACGACGGCATAAAGAACCCGCAGCATAGTTACGTACCACACATTCTACTGGAATCATTTTAAGTTTTTTCACCAGCACTTCAGTCGGCGTCAGCAGTTTCTCAAAATGAGTTTCAATACCAGCAGCAGCCAGCTTTTCCATGATGAAGGCGTTAAAACGGTTATTCACCTTACCTTTACGATCCAGTTGTTCGATTTTTTCGCCATTGAATGCGGACGCATCGTCACGAAAAACTAAAATCAGGTGGTCTTCACTGTCCGTGGTATAGACAGATTTCGCTTTACCAGTATAGAGCAAGGTTTGTTTTAACATGAGGGAACCTTCTACAAAAAAAAATGCCTAGAAAATGTCTAGGCTGGCCAATTTTGGTAAATCTGGTTTAACAATTCTGCTGCTTTTTCGCGGTCGGCAAAACTGTTATCGGGATTAAACACAGCCAGGGTGTTACTCGAACCTGCGGGAGAGAGTCTTAAAACATAGGTTTGCTGATCGACCTGAATCGTTACTTCATAACGATCTTTATTTTGACCAACGATAGAATGGTTAAGGCTGCTGAGCGTGGCAAGAGTGTATTGCCATATTGTAGCAGCATTTCCATCAATTTTGAGCAGTGGATTTTGATTTCCGTCAGTGACTAATTGCGGCTTTCCTGAAAAATTTTCTTGAGTTTCATCTGCTTGAGTTGAATTTACTGGCTGTGCAGTAGGGCGTGGCATCGCAAAGCGGTTACCACGCTGATTTTCAAGCTTTGGTGCATTTTCCAGGGCAAGCGGATCCACTGTTGGAGCAGGGTACAAAGGCGTTGCAGGACGAACCATTGACCCTTCAGGATATTGCAATGGTTGCAGCGTGGTTGTTTCTTTATAGTCCAAGGTACCGTTTTTAAAGGCCATTGAACTACAACCTGCTAAACTGAATACTGAAAGTGCCAGGGTAAGTCCTAAACGTAATTGCATAATCGTTGCTCTTTATTTAATGACGCTCGCTTCTACAAGTGCCTCATGAAGCGGAGCGCGATATTGTTCTGCAAGTGGTGTTAATGGAAGGCGAATACCTGTACCAATTAAGCCCATATCATGGAGAGCCCATTTCACAGGAATTGGGTTTGATTCGCAAAATAGAATATTGTGTAAATTTGCAACCTGAGCATTGAGCTCTTCAGCACGTGCAGCATCGCCTGCAATGGCTGCAGCACATACTTCACTCATGACTTTTGGTGCAACGTTGGCAGTCACGGAAATATTGCCTTTGGCACCATGACCCATTAACTCATAGGCAGTTGCATCATCACCTGAGTAAACAGTCATGTTTTTACCTACCAGGCCTTCAATCAGGGCAGCACCACGGGCTACATCACCTGTTGCATCTTTAATGCCTACGATCTGTGGAATATCTGCCAGACGAATCACGGTTTCGTTGGCCATATCTACGCCAGTACGACCTGGAACGTTATAAAGAATTTGAGGTAGGTCAACCGCTTCAGCAATCGCTTTATAATGCTGGTATAGACCTTCCTGAGTCGGTTTGTTGTAGTAAGGAGTAACCAGCAGGGCAGCATCAGCGCCAAGTTCTTTGGCTTCCTGAGTCAGCTCGATTGCTTCACGAGTCGAGTTTGCGCCTGTACCGGCAATGATAGGAATACGTTTGTTGGCAACACGAATGATTTCTTTGATCACTTGAGTGTGCTCGCTCATGCTGAGCGTTGATGCTTCACCAGTAGTACCAACCGCGACAATGCTGTTAGTGCCTTCTGCAATATGCCACTCAACCAGCTTCTCGAGACCCTTCCAATCTACGCTGCCATCTTCAAACATGGGGGTGACGATTGCGACAATGGAACCCTGAATGGTCTGTGCTTGCTGAGTCATTTTAAAAAACTATCCTATTTGTCCATCCGAAGAGAATGAGAAAACATATTTGGGATGGGTTTGTATTTTGATTTGTAGCAAATTCAATAGATTTGCACTGAATTGAATATTGCTTATGCAAATTATGACTGATCAAACGCATAAGAACAATATGCTTTAGTAAAAGCCACTGAATTCTTTATACAAAGCCTCTAGGCAACAATCAAGTTTTAATCGTTATGATTTTTTGCTGTCCAAATCATCCTTTATCCTCCAGCAGTATGAAAGCTAATGAATTCATTTTTTCAGGAAAAAATACACAGAATAAGTCACTTAAATGAATTAAATAGATTTGGAAAACATGCTTTTATGGCGTTTTATGGGAGTATTAATATTTATATTCGATGAATTAAGAGCTAAAATATATCGAATAATAAACCTCATTTATGAGGAATAAAAAGCAAAAATGCCTGAACTAATCTTTTTTTCGTATTAGTGATCGGCCCCGAATTTTTCTCACTGTTGAATTTCCGGGTTTGATGTATAAGTCTAAATCCAAAAATACTGGGATTTTGATACTTCTCATTAATTGCTTTTTTGACTTTATCGAACAGCATCTTAAGATCATCAATTTTCTGGATTTTTTAGTATATCCGAGCAAATTGTTCAACTTATTGGTAGTTAATTCTATTTAGCGGCTCATAGATGATGGCCTCTCTTTTGAACGCTGATTGAACAAGGATATTCCAATGGAAAAATCAGACAATAAGCACGCGATCATCACGGTAGGGATCTGCTTTCTGATCGCTGTGATTGAAGGCCTGGATATTCAGGCTGCCGGGATTGCCGCTGCTGGTATTCGTGAGCACTTTGGTCTGGATAGCTCACAATTGGGTGTGTTTTTTAGTGCAGGGATTCTGGGCTTATTGCCTGGTGCACTGGTCGGTGGTCGATTTGCGGACCGTATTGGCCGTAAGAAAGTTTTAATCTGGTCAACCGCAATTTTTGCACTATTTACCTTATGTACCGTGTGGGTGAACAGTTTCCACAGTTTGCTGGCAGTTCGTTTTCTGGCGGGTGCGGGTCTTGGCGGTGCAATGCCGATTCTGATCACTTTAGCTTCTGAAGCAGTGGCTCCACAAAACCGTGGACGTGCCGTGGGCCTGATGTACTGTGGTATGCCAGTCGGTGCTGCGATCTTGTCTTTAATCGCAGCAACTGAATTCGGTGCAAACTGGAAAAATGTTTTTTACTTAGGTGGCTTATTGCCCATCATTGTGATTCCTCTGATGATGGTGTGTCTGCCTGAATCTAAAGAATACATAAAGGCACAAAACAAGACAGCCGCAGAACGTGCAGCATCTCCTCAGGGTTCATTCAAGGATCTGTTTAACTCTGACAACCTGCTTCGTACGCTGTGTATCTGGGTGAGCTACTTCTTCACCCTGATGGTGGTGTACATTATGTTGAGCTGGTTGCCTTCACTCTTTATGGAACTGGGCTTCACCCGTAAAGATGGTTCAACTGCACAGTTCTACTTTATGGTAACTGCAACGATTGGTACCGTGATTCTGGGTATGCTGACGGATCGTCTGAAAAAAGCCTATGTCATTCTATTGATGTACGGCGGTATCCTGGCGGGTCTATTGGCACTCAACGGTGCAAGCTCGCTTGAACAGATGTACATGGCCGCAGCATTGGCAGGTGCCTTCGTGATTGGCTGCCAGGGCGTACTCTATGCCTTCGGTAGTATCGTTTACCCGACTGAAGTACGTGGTACAGGTGTAGGGGTTGCTTCTGCAGTTGGTCGTATCGGCGCCATGCTTGGACCTGCAATTGCGGGTCAGCTACTGACAGCAGGCTTCGGTGCAGCAGGGGTAATCTCAGCAGCGATTCCATGTATTGTAATCTCTGCAGTATGTATGCTGTTCCTGATTAGCCGTACCAAAGTTTAAAAATAAAAAGATGAATATCCGAAAAGCCTGCACTGACGCAGGCTTTTTATTTTCTAATATCAGTTCAGCTTAAGACAAATTCTTTCTATGTTTTGCAGAGCAATAGCTTTTACAGTTAACTCATTACAGTTAACTCATCATGAGTTTTGTCAGAATGTAGAGTCATTCTATTTTTACCTAAAGGACTAAAAATTTTCTTTAGTTTTAGGCTATGCTTGGATGCAAACTCAGATTTCAAGGGATGAAAATGATGCAGAATGCGGCGCTGATTGTGGTAGATGTACAAAAAGGATTTACCCCGGGTGGAAATCTGGCTGTTACCAATGCCGATCAGATTATTCCGAATATCAACCGATTGGGGCAGTACTTTCAGAATATTGTGCTGACTCAAGATTGGCATCCGGCAGAGCATATCTCCTTTGCAGACAATCATCCTACTCAAGCAGCCTATGACACGATTCAGCTGGATTATGGTCCTCAAGTCCTCTGGCCGAGTCATTGTGTACAAGGGACTGAGGATGCTGAATTTCATCCGGAGCTAAACCTTCCGCAAGCCCAACTGATTATCCGTAAAGGCTTTCATCAAAATATCGACAGTTACTCCGCCTTTATGGAAGCTGATCAAAAAACCAGTACCGGTCTGGCCGGCTATTTACGTGAGCGCGGTATTGATACCGTGTTTATCGTGGGTATCGCGACTGATTTTTGTGTGGCCTGGACTGCGATGGATGCCTGCAAACTTGGTTTTAAGGCCTATGTCATTGCGGATGCTACCAAAGGCATAGACCTGAATGGTTCGCTACAACATGCTTGGCAGAACATGCTGGCACAGGGCGTAAAACGGATTTATCTGAAAGATATTATTAATGCTGCCTAAGCGCTGACTTAAGGCGATTAGGGCCATTTGCCATTATGCAATGGTTTGTTTACTTTGAGGCATCCACAGATGCCTTGATTTCTTTTTCATGACACTTGGATTTTCCCATGTCAGCACTTCTTCAATTTAGCCAGTTTGTCCAAAAGACCTTTGCTCTATGGGTCATTCTGTTTTCAGCCATTGCCTTGATGCTGCCGGATCTTTTTGTCTGGTTACGCGCCTATATTCCCTGGATGCTGGGTCTGATCATGTTCGGCATGGGCATGACCATGACGCCAGGTGATTTTAAAAGTATCTTGCAAAGTCCCAAGGCCGTTGCGATTGGGGTCGTGGCTCAGTTTATGGTGATGCCAGGGTTAGCCTTTTTACTCTGTCAGCTATTCCAGCTTCCGGCTGAAATCGCGATTGGTGTAATTCTGGTGGGCTGCTGTCCAGGTGGCACGGCATCTAATGTGATTACCTATATGGCCAAAGGTAATACTGCTTTATCTGTGGCGTGTACTTCGGTATCAACTTTATTGGCACCGCTTTTGACTCCGGCAATTTTTTATCTGCTGGCCAGCCAATGGATTGAAATTAATGCCTTGTCCATGCTGATTTCGATTCTGCAAGTGGTGCTGTTTCCAATCATTTTAGGCCTGATTGTCCGTGCCCTTCTAAAAACCAAGGTAGAAGGCTATATCCAGGTGATGCCAGTGATTTCGGTGATTGCCATTGTCGCAATTGTGGCGGCAATTATTGCCGGCAGTAAAACCCAGATTCTGGAATCTGGTTTAATGATTTTGGGGCTTGTGGCTTTACACAATGGGATGGGCTACTTATTAGGTTATTGGGCCAGCCGAATATTTAAACTGGCAGAAATCGATTGTCGCGCGGTTTCGATTGAAGTGGGAATGCAGAATTCTGGTTTAGGGGTAGCGTTGGCTGCGACCCATTTTGCCGCGTCTCCCATCACTGCGGTTCCAAGTGCTATTTTCAGCCTATGGCATAACATTTCTGGACCCGCCTTGGCGACGTACTGGGCCGCCAAAAGTAAGACAATTGAATCTGCATCAGCACAAGATACTTCCGCAGATAGATAACATCCTGACTGCTGAAGATTTTATTTCTCTCATATAAAAAGCCCGATATTCAATCGGGCTTTTTGCTTTCTGTGACTTAGGACGCTTTAGACTGTTTCGATTTGAGAATCTCGGTTCTGAAGCTTTGCGCTAGTTCAGCACTTTCCGCATCCATCCCATTGACCACAAAGGCATGACGGGTCAGAACATTGGTCGGATTTGGCATGCTGACCAGCTCAAAGTGGTCCGCGATTTGTTTTAACAGGGCATTAGGAACATGCAGCGCACTTTCTTTAGCCACCAGTTGTTGCACCAGACGTTCTGCAGCCTGAACGGAATTAAGCTGCATTTCTTCAACGGCTGAAGAAATCGCGCTACGTGTTTGCAGCACAAAACGTTTTTCTTCGCGATAACGTTTATACAGGACTTCCGAAAGTAACTGGAATACTGAACTGATCATGGTTAGACAGGCGAGGGCATCTGGCTTGTCTGCCGCAATACTGATACTGGCACCTTTTTCATCAAACTTGTGTACGGTACAAATATCCGTGCTGTTCAGTTTGTAATGCTGGATGCACAGTTCAGTGGCTTTGTTCAGAAAAATCTGGCACAGGTTGAAATAAGGAACCGATACCGTCTTATTCACACTATCCAGCAACTGTTTTGGATCATAGAATTGAATGTTCAAGCTCAGGCTATCGGTATCCAATACCACAGGTTTGCTGTCTTTTTCTTTCGGTTTGTTTTTCAGGGCTTGCTGTGCCTGGGCAATGGCGAGGGCGGCATTATGCTTTTCCTGTTCCAGTGCCTGAGTCAAAGTCTGAATCTCGAATTTCAGTCGCGATTCATTATTGATACGTGCCAGATACTCGGTACGGCTTGGACGCGCTACTGCACGATAACCAACCCAAAGCAGACCATGAATAATGAAAGAGAACAGAATGGCGAGCCATTGAGTCCGGAGAATTTCACCAATACTTGGCTCAATCAGGGTGATTTCAATCACACCGACTTTTTTCTCGTTTTGCAGGGCATCACGGACAAAAACTTCCCCATCACGGGTCTTGGTCAGCCCACCAGTGGCTAAAACCTGACCATTCGCATCCAGGATACGAATTGAAGCAACGCTTGGGTTAGTCGCATAACGGTTGGCCAGAAGTGCCAGAGAAACGCGGTTCGCCGGTTCAAGCTCCGCCAGGCTGTCTGTGACCAGTTGGCTCGTCATGAGCTGTCCCTGGTTGGCACGGTTATCATTCAGTTGGTGAGTCGTTGCCAATACCAGTAAAAAGGTATGCAGAGCAAAACTTACAATCAGTAGGCTAGCAAATAGCCCTTGTCTAGGCGCATTCAACGTAAACTTCCAAGGCAATTCTGTTCAATTTCGATTATGATTCTAACAATAGTTGTAGCTCAGACCCGAGTCAATTCATGCGAGAAATCATTCTTATATCATTCTTAGGACCCGACCAGCCTAATCAATTTACACGATTAATGCAGGTTTTGTCCGCTCATTCCTTACAGATTCTAGATGTGGGGCAAGCGGTCATTCATAATCAACTGACCTTAGGTATTGTTGTATCGTCTGATGACCAAACTGCAACAGCATTAGCCATGAAGGAAATCCTGATTCTAGCACATGATATCGGGTTAACAGTGCGCTTTAAACCAATCTCTGCTGCTGAATATGAACAGTGGGTAAGAGAGGGTGGCCGCACGCGTTATATCGTAACGGCATTGGCCCCGGAATTAAATGCCTCTCATCTGCAAGCCGTGACCCAAATCGTGTCTAGTCAGGGCTTCAATATTGAAACCGTAACCCGTCTTTCTGGTCGTCCTGAGCTGGATGGTTCCAATGCTGGCCCTAAACGTGCCTGTGTACAGTTTGGTCTGAAAGGTCAGATGCTGGATGCAGCAGCCATGCGTGCGGCCTGCTTAAGCCTGTCGAATAACCTGAATGTCGATGTCGCGGTACAGGAAGATAATGCTTACCGCCGTAACCGTCGTCTGGTCTGCTTTGACATGGACTCGACCCTGATCGAGCAGGAAGTGATTGATGAGCTGGCGATCGAAGCGGGTGTCGGTATTCAAGTCTCTGAAATTACTGAACGCGCGATGCAGGGCGAGCTGGACTTCCAGCAAAGTTTCCGTGCCCGTGTTGCTTTATTAAAAGGCATGGATGCATCGGTATTGCCAAAAATTGCAGAACGTCTGACCGTGACTGAAGGTGCAGAACGCCTGATTTCAACTTTGAAAGCACTGGGCTACCGTACCGCGATTCTGTCTGGTGGATTCCAGTATTTTGCAGAATATCTGCAAGCCAAACTGGGAATTGATGAAGTTCATGCCAACGTTCTGGATGTGCAGGATGGCGTGGTGACGGGTGAAGTCAAAGGTCATATTGTAGACGGCGCACGCAAGGCTTTATTACTCCGCGAAATTGCCGACAATATGGGAATTTCTCTGGAACAGACCATTGCTGTAGGTGATGGTGCCAACGACCTGCCAATGCTTTCAATTGCGGGCCTAGGTGTGGCTTTCCGTGCCAAGCCTTTGGTTCGTCAGAATGCCAATCAGGCCATTTCCAGCGTGGGTCTGGATGGTGTGCTCTACCTGCTCGGTGTACATGATAAAGATCTGAGCCGCGCGTAACACATAGCTTTTCGGTGAAATCCAACGCGGCCTTAGGGTCGCGTTTTTTTATATTTTTAGCTTAACTTTTATCGAGGGACGGCGCAGCTTGTCTATAAATACCCCGATCATCTTAAACGGAAAATATTTTTTTTAAGTCGATGAAAGGGCATATGATTTTGTAATGACACGCCAACATCGACGCAGCAATTGATCCACAAATACTGTGAAAATAAAAAATGTAATGACAAAATAATATCGCGACAGAGTATGTCGTAAGGGGAGAAAACAGGACTTTTTTTATGCAAAAAACTCAGCATAATGCATGCATAGAGATACAAATCAACACATTCCATTTTATTGATTTAACGAAATTCAATAGGTAGGACGGTTGCAATATCAAGCATACACACTATCCTTTTGGATGGAGGGGTTTATATGGTAACAGCGAATCTAGCAACTCTCGTAGGCTTTAGTTTAGTCGCCGCGGCTGTGCTTGCTGTTTTCTTCTCGCCTTATCGTCGCTGGTTAAGTTTTATGGCTGCGGGAATGCTAGCCTGGGGCCTGATCGAAGTGATTCGAGTAGGTACTCAAGCCTTGTTTGAGCTCCCGATGACATATAGCTATCTGACAGCTTTAACGGCCGTGATGGTCGTAGTGACCTTACTGTTATTGCGTGAAGATCGACGTGCAGAGCGTGCTTTGGCTAAACGCCGTTATATCGAACATACACCAGTGTATGAAGATGACCAGCAGCAGCTATCTAGCCGTTAAGTTCTCTAATATCAGCGAAATAATGCACCTGCGGGTGCATTTTTCGTTTAGAAATATGATACAAAGTCCTGCATCTGCCTGGCTTTGATCTATGCTAGGATATTTGTCAATTTTCGTACAATTAGAATAGGCATAATTCCATGAAACTGTCCTCCATTCCTGTGCTCAAACTTCCTCTGGTTGACCTCAGTACCGATCCACTTGATTTGCTAGTCGCAGGTCTTGCATTACGTATGAAGCAGTTAGCACGTACCAGCCCGAAATTTATTGAATTGGTACATGAACGCCAGTTCCGTATTCAGATTGGAACAGATGAAGGAATGGCACGTCAGATCGTTGTGAATAATGGTCATATTGATACTGTTTCAGGTGATGCAGAAAAAGCTGATTTTGTACTGCAATTTGCTGACAGTGAACAGGGCGTAAAAACGTTGCTCAAAGGTGATCCGACTGCATTCATGACCGGTATGCAAAGTGGCACGATTAAAATGGAAGGTGATTTTGGTCTGCTGGTCTGGTTTAACCAGGTTGCGAAAATGATTCCGCCTAAACTGCCAAAACCGGTCAAAGAAAAAGTGAAAATGGCACGCCAGTTTATTAAAGAGAAAACTGGTAAATAACTCCTAATCCCCCTGCTTTAATTAAAGGAGGGGCTAGGGAAGGATTATCATAAAAAAGCCCTCATCAAGAGGGCTTTTTTCATTTTGGAACAATGACGGTTTATTCAACTTCCAGATTAAACGTTACCGGCCCATCATTGACCAGATGCACTTTCATATCGGCCGCAAAAATACCGGTTTGTACATTTTCGAACTGGCTCTGCGCATATTCAACCAGCTGTTCATACAAGACCTTGGCATCGCTTGGCGGCATGGCGGGACCAAAATCCGGACGTAAGCCTTTTTGAGTCTGCGCCATCAAGGTAAATTGGGACACTAGCAGTAAACCGCCACCGGCCTGACTGACATTCCAGCCCATCTTGCCCTGCTCATCATCAAAGAAACGGTATTTCAATATCTTATCAATCAGTTTTTTGCCTTTTTCCAGATTGTCTTCTTTACCGAGGCCCAGAAAAACCAGAATACCTTTGCCAATTTCTCCGGTGGTTTCACCATCGACCACGACTTTGGCTTCCAATACCCGTTGTAATAATGCACGCATAATCAATTTCAGTCAGATTCAAAATTGCCGCCATTGTAGCAAGATCAGACTCATCTGATATTAAGCTAATATCTAAAAAATGAGCTTAATTTATTGATTAGCATTGATAATATTTTAAACTATCTAAAAACACGATTATAATCATAAAAATTATCTGTTTTATCTATTTTTTGCTCTCAAGTATCTTAGCTGCATGCAGGAAAGGTATTAAATTGAGAGATTTAGAAATGTTTAAGCGTTCATTACTTGTTGCAATGCTTGCAACGGTGACAGCTGCACAAGCTGCACCATTAACCAAAGATAACGGGGCACCAGTCGGTGATAACCAGAACTCGATCACTGCGGGTCCACAAGGTCCAACTTTGCTACAAGATGTGCAACTGGTTCAAAAACTGCAACGTTTTGGCCGTGAGCGCATTCCTGAACGTGTGGTTCACGCACGTGGTACAGGGGCTTATGGTGAATTCGTTACGACGAAAGATCTGTCTGATTTAACAATTGCTTCTTTATTCAAGGCCGGTACTAAAACTCCAGTTTTTGTGCGAATGTCTACTGTCATTCATGGTAAAGGTTCACCAGAAACCCTACGTGATCCGCACGGTTTTGCCATCAAATTCTATACTCAGGAAGGTAACTGGGATTTGGTCGGTAACCAGACACCAGTCTTCTTTATCCGTGATGCGATCAAATTCCCGGACTTCATCCACGCGATGAAACCAAGCCCGGTCACCAATGTACAAGATGCCAACCGTGTGTTTGACTTCCTGTCTAGCCAGCCTTGGGCAACCAACATGCTGACTTATGTTTATGGCAAGCAAGGTGTCCCAACCAGCTACCGTGAACAGGACGGTTTCGGTGTACATGCCTACAAACTGTATAACGACAAGGGTGAATACAAGTACGTGAAATTCAACTTCCGCTCTAAACAGGGCGTGAAGGGCTTGAATGTCAAAGAAGCGGCTGCACAACAAGGTAAAGATTTCAACCACTTGACCAATGATCTTTATAACAACATCTATGCAGGTAATTTCCCGAAATGGGATCTGTATATTCAGGTGCTTGATCCTAAAGATCTGAACAGCTTCGATTTCGATCCGCTAGACCCAACCAAAATCTGGCCAGCCAATCTGGTTCCAGAAGTGAAAGTCGGTACATTGACACTCAACCGTATGCCGAAGAATTTCTTCAATGAAACTGAACAGGCTGCATTTGCACCAGGTAATCTGGTCCCAGGTATCGAACCATCTGAAGACCGTTTGCTTCAAGGCCGTATCTTCTCTTATTCAGATACACAAATGTATCGTCTAGGTGCGAACCATCAGCAAATTCCGGTAAACCGTCCTGTGGTGAATGTGAACAACAATAACCAGGAAGGTCACATGAATGTGTCTGAACGTGATTCTGATGTGAACTACGAGCCAAGCCGTAAAGAGCCAAAACCGGCGACTGAAAAAGCGCGTGCACTTGAAACACCATTGACTGGTCATGTTCAGCAGATTGGCACCAAAGAGCAAAACTTCAAGCAAGCTGGTGAACTTTACCGCTCATACACTGCCAAAGAGAAAGATGACCTGATCATGAACCTGGCGGCTGATCTGGGCAATGTTAAAGATTCAGAAACCAAGCACATCATGTTGTCTTACTTCTATAAGGCAGATGCGGACTACGGTATGCGTATGACTAAAGCTGTAAATGGTGACATTGCTATCGTTAAAGCCAAAGCTGCAAAATTAAAAGACTAATCCCGATTGGTCTTGAAGAACTGGTGACTAGGGGCCTAGCGCATCACCTCCAAAAAGTCCTGTAATACTCCAAACCTTTCCTGCACCCTAGGGGGAGTTTTACAGGCACTCTGTTTTTCATTCCATCTCAGGTCAATTGAGTCTTTCAAGACTTAAATTTTCCTTTCGATTTCTATTGGAGTTCATCATGAAAGTTCTGCCACACGCATTTCTAGCCAGTATTCTTGCCTTTAGTTCCGCATTCGCAACTGCTGCTGAAGTGAAGAATGTCTCCCCTGCAAAAACTCTGGCAAGTGTTCAGATGACCTCACAACAGGAATTGATCGATCTGTTTTTTGCTGCCGCTAAAATCGGCAATAGAGAAGTGATCAATGAATTTTTAAAACACGACTTTCCAGTCGATGTACGCAATAAAGATGGTTATACCCCGTTGATGATGGCGACCTATTATGGCCATCAGGATATTGTGACCACCTTACTGGCCAACGGGGCAGACCGCTGCGCCCGGGACAACCGTGGCAATACGGCCTTGATGGGTGCCTTGTTCAAAATGGAATTTACCATTGCCAAACAGCTGCGTCAGGTAGACTGTGATGCCCAAGCCAAGAAAACCGGGCAAAAAACCACAGCTGAATTTGCCAAGGTGATCGGTCAGGAAAAGCAGCTACAGAAAATTATCAAGGAACAGGAAAACGGGGTGAAAGCAGTCAAATAACCGAGCAGGAAGCAGTTTATTTTCTTGAACTTTTGTCGATAATTCAGCTAGCTGTACGTAAATCCTGCAATATTGCCTAAACTTTTATGTTTTAATGCGGGATAAGCACAGCGATATTTCCCTTAGTTATGGCTCCAATTATCCACTCTTTGTTAGATACTGACTTGTATAAATTCACCATGCTACAAGTGGTATTACACAAGTTTCCACAAACGCATAGTGTCTATCATTTCCGTTGTCGTAACCTGGAAGATACGGAATATCCGCTGACGGATATTCTGGATGATTTGAATCATCAACTGGATTTGCTGTGTCAGCTCCAATTTAAAGAAGACGAATTACAATATTTACGCAGCCTGCGTTTTATCAAAAGCGATTTTGTGGATTATCTGGAACTATTCCAGCTCAAACGGCGTTTTATTAAGGCCACCGTCGACAATGAAGGCCGCCTGGATATTACTATTGAAGGCCCCATGGTTCAGGCAATGATGTTTGAAATTTTTGTACTGGCCATTGTGAATGAACTCTATTTCAGCCGCATCCGTACACCCGAAGTGCGGGCTGAAGGTGAGCGCCGTCTTAAGGCCAAAATCGAATTGCTGAAACAATACGATGCATCACAAGATCCGAATGATCCACCATTCCTGGTCTCGGACTTTGGTACCCGCCGTCGTTATAGTTTTGACTGGCAAAAGCATGTCGTCGAAGAATTCAATAAAGCTGCACCGCACGTGTTCCGTGGGACCAGTAATGTGTATTTAGCCAAAGAGTTGGGTATTACCCCGATCGGGACGATGGCACATGAATTTCTGCAAGCCTTTCAGGCGTTAGATGTGCGCTTGCGTAATTTCCAGAAAGCCGCCCTGGAAACCTGGGTACAGGAATACCGTGGTGACCTTGGAATTGCCTTGACCGATGTAGTCGGTATGGATGCTTTCCTGCGTGACTTTGACCTGTACTTTGCCAAACTGTTTGATGGTTTGCGCCATGACAGTGGTGATCCCTATGAATGGGGTGACAAAGCTTATGCGCATTATAAAAAGCTGAAAATTGACAGCAAAACCAAAATGCTGACTTTTAGTGATGGCCTGAATCTGGAAAAAGCCTGGAAATTGCATCAATACTTTAAAGATCGCTTTCAGGTCAGCTTCGGGATCGGCACCAATCTGACCAATGACATGGGGCAGACGCCGCTAAATATCGTATTGAAACTGGTGGAATGCAACCGTCAGTCGGTAGCGAAAATCTCCGATAGTCCAGGAAAAACCATGACGGATAATGATACTTTCCTGGCATATTTGCGTCAGGTGTTCAATATCTCAGAACCTGCCTAAAAATCTCTGCTTGATTCAAAAAACCGCTTCAATCATGAGGCGGTTTTTTCTTAAATGATGGTCTTTCTTAAATTAGCTTTAGCTAAAATTATGCTAAGGATCTAGATAAAAACAACATAATTGAAAAAATGAGCTGTGCTAAGATCAAAAGGATTTGACCGCAATGACAACTACTAAGATGACAGCTTCCGCCTTTGACTTTGGTCTGCTGATTGAAGCAGAAGATTTGGTTCCACATTTGGGAAATGAAAAACTTCGAATTGTTGATTTAAGCCGGGCGTCGGTTTATGAACAATTGCATATTCCACATGCCTTACATCTGCAACCCAAGCTGCTGGTTCGTCAGGAAGAAACAGCCATGGGCCTGTTACCGGATGCAGAGGGGCTGGAAGCTTTAATTCGTTATCTGAATATTTCTCCTGAACATCATGTCGTGGCTTATGATGATGAAGGCGGTGCGTGGGCAGGACGTCTGCTCTGGAACCTGCATTGTTTGGGCTTTGAAAATACCAGTTTACTCAATGGCGGCATTCATGCCTGGCTGGGTGCGGGACTACCGACTTCATCGGATCAGGAAACCTTTATACCCGCTGATCATCTGATTCCAGTCAATCTTGAAAGAAAGGCTGAGTTTCAGATCGATTATAATGAACTAAAACAACTCATTGAAAATGAAAATATTCAGGTATGGGATTGTCGTACAGAAGATGAATATACCGGCTTGCGTCTGGCCGCGCGACGCGGTGGTCACATCCCGGGCGCACGTCATTTTGAGTGGAGTACTGCCCTTAACCGGCAAAATCATTTAAAATTACATCCTTTACCACGTACTCAGCAGCGTCTGGAACAACTGGGATTTGATCTGGATCAGCCGGTTGTGGTGTATTGTCAGTCCCATCACCGTTCAGGTCTGGCTTATATTCTGGGTCGCTTATTCGGCTGGAATATTCGAGCCTATGATGGTGCGTGGAGTGAATGGGGCAACCGCCTCGATAGTCCAATCGCTACAGGAGAGGTGCCATCTTGAGCATCACATCGCGTCTAAAACAACAACTGTTTATCCAGGCCCAAAAAGTGGTGCCACAGCATCGCCTGTCCCGTGTGGTGGGAAAAATTGCAGCCAGCGAAAATCCGATTGTAAAAACAGCCGTGATCGCAGCATTCAAGACCAAATACGGGATTGATATGTCGATTGCTGAGCAAACCAATGCCCTGAAATTCAAGTCATTTAATGATTTCTTTACCCGTGGATTAAGAACTGGAGTGCGTGCGGTCGATGCTGATTCAACTGCGATTGTATCTCCGGCAGATGGCGCGATTTCCCAACTGGGTAAAATTGAAAATGGCGATGTGTTTCAGGCCAAAGGCCAGAAGTTTACGGTTGAAAACCTGATTGCTGATCCGCAACTAGCAGAACCATTCAAGAATGGTGAGTTTGCGACGGTGTATCTGTCACCACGTGACTATCACCGTGTTCATATGCCATTCGCCGGAACTCTAACAGAAACCTTATATGTGCCGGGTGAACTGTTCTCGGTCAACCAGACCACGGCCGAAAATATTCCGGGCTTGTTTGCCCGTAATGAACGTATGGTATGTCTGTTTGATACCGAACTTGGTCGTATGGCCGTGGTTCTAGTAGGCGCGATGATTGTGGCTGGTATTGAAACTGTAGCGACTGGCAAAGTAAAACCCTCTGGCCGTATCGAGCTGAATCAGCATAATCTTTTCTTGGAAAAAGGTGCCGAGCTGGGCCGTTTCTACTTAGGTTCAACCGCTGTTATTCTGTTTGAAGAAAACAAGATGCAATGGGATGAGAAGTTTAAAGCCAATTCAACTGTATTGATGGGCGAGGCGTTGGGGCATACCCTATAAAAAGCTTTTAATCTCCTGTTGTGTTGCTTCCCCCTTTGAAAAAGGGGGATTGAGGGGGATTAAATATTCTAATTTCCTCCTCTTGCGCTTCAATTCAAAGCAGTGCTTCAAAGCTTGCTCAGGAAGGAATCTCATGATAACAAATATCCCTTAGATTCTTTCCCTTTGAAAAAGGTGAGAAGTATTGCTTCGCAAGAAGGAGTTAAAAAAATTAAAATCCCTCCCAACCTCCCTTTAAAAAAGGGAGGAGATAAAAGATCCAAAAAAAGCGCCATCTGGCGCTTTTTTATTTTCTAAACTTTATTGTTTGACCACGATCGAATCGATACCACTATGCTGTAAGGTTTGCTGTGCAATAATGGCAGATTCTGCTGAATCATAAGGTCCAGACACGACACGATACCAAACCTTGCCATTTTCCACGCTGCGGACTACATCTGCAGATAAACCATTGAGAATGATTTCTGCACGGCGGGCATCTGCCTGATCCGGGTCATCAAAACTACGGACTTGTAAAATATAGCTTGCAGAAGCAGGAGTTGGGGCTTCGGTTGTATCCAGACCTGGTTCAGTTGCTGTTTCTGATTCATCAACTTCAGGTCTTGGTGCCTCTACAATCACCACTGCTTCCTGATTTTTTGCTTCAGGAACCGCCTCTTCAGGAATCGGTGTCACTTGCTGTTGTGGCAACAGATCATAAAAACGGTAGTCTTTATTGGTATCTTCTTCCTGAGAATGCTCAGCCGTAGCCTGGTTTTTAGGTTTAACAGGTTCCCATGGCTTCCACAGCATGAGTGCCATTAAAAAACTTAACACGATTAAAATGATCACGAGTGTGCCAAGCCAGGTCGGAATAAGTGGCTTTTTAGGCTTATTCGGTCTTTCAGATACACCGCGCTGCGTTTTTCCAAACACTTGGGATTTCCTCTTATTGATCGGGGCAAATAGAAAAGGCATAACAGCAGTTATGCCCCTACTATGACTTCATCCTATGTGATCATGATAGAAAAGTCATTATCTAGATCACAAATCACACATAATTTTAATTTATCTGCATCTTCAAACACATAGCTAAAGTTACAAAATGTTTATTCAGCAGATAAACGGCAATGAATAGCATGCTTACTTCGAGCTTAGCTCTCCGTCTTGCGAGCATGCAAAACAGTGTTTTGCTTACATGCTCACTTCGAGCAGAGCTCTTCGTCTTGCGTCAATGTAAAAGCAGTGCTTTACATTGACTCAGGCGCCGATACACCAAGCAGTTCCAGACCGTTACGCAGCACTTGGCGAACATTTACAGATAACAGTAAACGTGCCTGAGTCAAGTCTGCATCATCGCCCAGAACCTTGTTGTCGTTGTACCAGCCATGGAACAGCGCAGCCAGCTCTTTCAGGTAGTTACCAATCTGATGCGGTTCATAGCTGTTTGCAGCACGAACGACAATCTCTGGATAAGCTGCCAGCTTTGCCAGAATTTCAGTCTCCGCTTCCAGCTCAAGTTTGGCTGCCAGACCACGTGCAGTGGCTGCATCAAAGTTCACACCTGTAGAGGCTGCCTTTTCTAACATACGGCAGATCCGCGCATGCGCATACTGGATGTAATACACGGCATTGTCCTTGCTTTGAGATACGGCAAGGTCAAGGTCGAAGTCAATGTGCTGTTCAGATTTACGCATGACATAGTAGAAACGCGCTGCATCATTACCGACTTCTTTACGCAGGTCACGTAAAGTCACGAACTGGCCTGAACGAGAGGACATCTGTACCATCTCTCCACCACGCCACAGGCTGACAAACTGAACCAGAAGTACAGTCAGTTTTTTCGAGTCATAGCCCAGAGCATCAATCGCTGCTTTTACACGTGCGATATAACCGTGATGGTCTGAACCCCAGATATCAATGATATCGGTATAGCCACGTTGTAATTTGTTTAGGTGATACGCAATATCAGACGCGAAATAAGTGGTTTGACCATTACGGCGTTTCACTACGCGGTCTTTTTCATCACCAAATTCAGTCGACTTGAACCAGATGTTGCCATCTTTTTCATACAGGAAGCCACGCTGATCTAGAGTTTGTAGCGCTTCACCAATTTTTTCAGTCAAAGTTGCTTCGCTAAACCATTGATTGAAAGTCACTCCGAATTCACCGAGGTCATCTTTAATATCATCAAGAATGGCTTTTAATGCAGCCTGATGGAAGACGCGGTAACCTTCATTTAATAAGGTTTGTGAGTTGAAGATCAGGCCATCAATGTGTTTTTCTTTATCGCCTGAAACAACCACTTTATTGCCTTCAGCATCCGGTTCGGCAGCATACTGTACGTCTTCAGGGACATCTTTATAAACGTCTGCAACAGGGCGAACATAGATATCGCCGTCTTTATCAATAATGCTTTGTGCGATTTCTTTAACGTAATCACCTTGATAGGCATTTTTCGGGAACACCAGTTCCTGACCCGTCAATTCTAAATAACGCAGATAAGTTGAAGTCGCCAGAATATCCATCTGACGGCCAGCATCGTTAACATAATATTCACGGTCAACTTTGGCACCTGTCGCTTCAAGCAGATTTGCAACAGTCATACCATAAGCAGCGCCACGACCATGACCTACGTGCAGGCTAGAAGTCGGGTTCGCAGACACAAATTCAACCTGAACGCGTTTTTCCGCATTGGCCTGGGTACGACCATACGTTGCCTGTTGAGCCTGAATCTGATCCAGCACAGCAAAACGCTGGTCTGCATTTAAAAAGAAGTTAATAAAGCCTGGGCCTGCAATTTCTGCCTTGCTGATATCCGCCACTTCAGGCAGGGCAGCAAGGATTTTTTCTGCTAAATCACGCGGTTTCATCCCCGCAGCTTTAGACGCGATCATGGCAATATTTGATGCAAAGTCACCGTGGCTGCGGTCTTTGGTACGCGTCAAATTACTTGTATTGTTCCAGTCAGATGGGAGTACGTTTTGTGCCTGTAAAGTTTGCACTGCATGATCGAGAGCTGCTTGGATTGCCGTATTCATAATCAGTCGAAAATAGATATCGCAGAAAAACAGCAAATATAGCAAATTTCCGACTCTTTAGGTAAAACCATTTATGGGGAATAAAAAATATACGATTAGTAGTCTATAGTTTCTATCCATCGGTCGGTCATCAATGAAGGATCACATGAGAAAGAGGGGAATAAATAAGTTGCAAATTTTGCTATAAAAAATGAATCATCCAGCAATCAAAATGGCCTATATTAGCCTGATTGAAACTATAAAAAGAGTCAGCATGGATTCAAAACAGCGCCCGACTATTATCGGCAATATTCCCAAACTTCCAGCCAAATGGGCCTTGGTCATTGTGCCTTTTATCCTGTCCTGCCTGATGAGTGGAATTATTTCCATGATTAACATGCTGCGCAATCTGGGCTGGATTGAGGGCTTTATGGCCCTCTGGTTTCATAACTGGATGATTTCCTGGGCGATTGCTTTTCCGATTGTGGTGACGCTTTTACCTTTTGTACGCAAATTTGCCGGCTTGCTGGTCGATATGTCAGGAAATCAGCCACCCAAATAATTGTTTTCTATCAATGAGAATTAAGAAAGAAGTTCTAGAAGGTAAAAAGCATTCACTAACAGATGGGCTCTCTAACTAAAAATCAATTAAATCAGATGCTCGACTGCAGCACGGATGATCCCAAGGATCAGACCAATACAGGCCCCGACCACGACACCATTGACCCGGATCATATGCAGGTCACCACCGACTTCGTTTTCAATCTTGTCGATCATCTCAGTCGAATCCCATTCATGAATACGTTCACTGATAAAACGGATCACTTTCTCACTGTACTGGTCACTCAAATCGACAGCGATACCACTGAGACGGTTATTCAGCAACTCACGCACTGAAGTATTTGAAATAATATTTTCACCGACTTGCTGAATGGCGACTCGCAGATTCTCCGCAATCCCCGAATCCGACTTTTGCAAATCTGCTTTGATGGCATCGCATAAAATGACCACTGCACCACTGATAAAATTTAGCACTTGCGGACTGTCAAGCAGGGCATCTTTAGTTTCATTCAGTCGCTGGCTGGCCATACTTTCAGAATCTGCCAATTGCTGCATCAATTCTTGAGCTGTTTCTTCAATTTTAAGCCGCCACGGATGGTCGGGATCTGCCAGCATGGCTTCCACCCGCTGAATCACCGAATCGATACTGCGTTGCTGCACATCAATACCGATCCAGCTGGCGCCTTTGGCCAGACGCCAGACGCCCATTTCCTTGAATAAAGTGCGGGTCAGCTCACGGGTTTGTTCTGGATGTGAAGTCATCCAGGCATGTACCACATCTAGGCCGCGTTGCAGCACATCCTGATGGAAATCATTTTCCAAAACAGCGCGCAGCATTTCGCTGGCCAGGGTATTGATCTGGGTGTTTTTGACCCATTGCACACTGTTGCTCTGGATAAACCCGGCGATCTGTTCCTGCCCGACAAATTCAAATACTTTGGGTACGGTCTGCTGAATCACTTGTGTGACTTGAGCATTATTCTGCGGATTGGCCAGCCAGCGGCCAGCAGCCAGACTTAAATCGGTACTGGCCAGACTGCGCTGCACAATTTGCGGGGAAAGGAAATTTTCCTGCACAAAGCGCCCCATAGATTCGGCAATCCGGGCTTTATTGCGTGGAATAATTTCAGTATGGTCACGTAAAAATTTTGGAATCGGTAGCCGGCCAAAAGGATTGCGGAACAGCACGGTAATTGCATACCAGTCCGCCAGACCACCGACTACACCTGCTTCGGCAGAGAGCATCAGAATATGAATCAGCCAGACATATTCAGGCAGCAGTTTGGCAGTAATCATCAGCGCCAGCCAAGCCAGTACTGCGACGACCAGTGCAATAGTCGCAAAACGTTTACTGCGTTGTAAGCTCGGTGACGGCTGCTCTTTCTGCATAAATCATCCTGTTATTAGGGCGTGGCCGGCTGCGGTTGGAGTACTTGGCCGGATGGACTTACTCCATATTTAGCGCCAAGTGATTGTAAAATCAAGCGGGCATCAAAGGCATCTTTCGGCTCCTGACCGGCTTTAAAGCACTCAATGGTATAAGCCACTTGAGCAGGATCTAAAGTGACAGTATAGGGCTGGTCATAGAATGGATCGGGCCAGAATCCCGGATAGCGACGGGAATAACCATAAGGACGATAATAACCGTATGGATAGACGCTAGGCGCCGGATAGACAATCGCCTGACGCGGTGGTTGCTGGGTACGGTTACTTGGATCGTTCAGTACCCGGAAAAACTGGAAGCCATTTTGTACCGTAGTTTGAGCAGCTTTTAGCAGGGTAATTTCTTCGGCTGTACCGAAACTCATATTAGGTCGCGCCTGAAAACTGATGCGGTAGGTGTTGGCGTTCAGTGGGGTAGTGCTGTACTGGCCGAGCTGGTCAAAGGTGAGCGGCTTGGATGGTGTCGTTGCACAGCCGGAAAGCAGGGCGGTCGTCGCAAGGGTCAGGGCAATGACGGTCTTTTTCATCTTCGTTCTCCTGATAGGATGATCCAGCAAGTTACAGACCTCTAGAAGCTGCTATCTGGCTGGGTCAGGAAACTCAATTCTTCCTCGGTGGATTCACGGCCCAGAATCTGGTTGCGATGTGGGTAGCGTCCGAAACGGTCAATAATGATTTTATGCTTGATTTCATATTCGAGGTTTTCTGGATTGCCGAGGCGCTGAAATAATTTTAGCGCAAATTCATGGATTAATTGAGACTCGCTATGCATGAAAGGCATATAAAGAAAGGAACGTTGCTCCGGACTCAGCTGTTTGTCCAGATCCTGGCTGATGGCTTCCTGAGCCAGTGCCAAAGCCAGACTGTCCTGAGCAAAAGCACGCGGCGTATCCCGAAAAATATTACGTGAAAACTGGTCCAGAACAAGGATTTCTGCTAACCGGCCGTCAGCATTCTTACGCCATGACCATAGTTCAGCTCTACTCGCCTGTTCCAGAATATCGCCAAATTTTTCCTTCAAACTTTGGTCGAACTGGTCACTTTTGGCAAACCAGTTGGGTTGAGTCTCAGGACTAAACCAAAAGTCTAAAATATCTTGATAATTCATATTGTTTACAATTTATTAGCATTTATTTGTCAATAAAATCACAAATTTCACATGTCTTATAGAGAAACTTTGTGTTAAAAATTTGCCCAACTAAAAATCAATGGTTTGCTTGAAAACTAGGCAGGGCAGCATGTGCTGTCTGGAAATCGCGGTATACTAAGCTAAACCGATGATTCTATTTTAATAGTTACCCCCATTAAGCGAGATTGTAATGAGTCAACCTGAATCGACTGCCCATGATGTATTACCGGAATGGGTAGATTCGTCGCTCATCAAAGGAATGCTGCGCGGTATCGAGCGTGAGAGCTTGCGTATGCAAAGCAATGGTTTCCTGTCGCAGGAACCGCATCCTCATGCCTTAGGTTCAGCTCTGACACATCCGCATATTACGACCGATTATTCTGAAGCCTTGATGGAGTTTATTACTCCACCGAAAGAGAGTATTACTGAGGCTCTCCACTATCTGACCGACATTCATGCCTTTGTACATCGTCATCTGAAAAATGATGAAAAGCTCTGGCCGATGTCTATGCCGTGCATGCTCGACAGTAAGGATGAAAATATCCCGCTGGCGCAATATGGCAGCTCCAATATTGGCTTATTTAAAACGCTGTATCGTCATGGTTTAGGCGTGCGTTATGGTCGCCGTATGCAGACCATTTCCGGGGTTCACTATAATCTGTCTTTTCCGGATCATTTCTTTATAGCACTTCAGGAACAGGAAACTGATGAAGAGCTACGCGCTTTAAGCCTGCAGGATTATCGCAGCCATCGCTATATGGGGCTGATCCGTAACTTTATTCGTTTAACGCCACTGGTAATTTTCCTGGTTGGTGCCAGTCCAGCAGTGTGCCAGTGTTTTATGACTGGACGTGATCACCATTTATTTCCGCTGGTACGCGGTACTTTATATACGCCTTATTCGACTGCATTACGGATGGGACGCTTTGGCTACCAGAATTCAGCGCAGAAACAGCTCGGTATTCACTACAATAATCTGCAGGATTATCTGGAAGGTCTGCAAAAAGCGGTCAGAACACCGTACAAACAGTTTACCCGTCTGGGTCTGGATGATGCCAATGGTCAGCCAATTCAGATCAATGACCATGTGCTACAGATTGAAAATGAATACTACAGTCTGGTGCGTCCAAAGCAGGTACCTCAAGAAGGTGAAACTCCATCGCAAGCCTTGCAAAATCGCGGGATCGGCTATGTTGAGCTGCGTGCTGTAGATGTCAATCCGTATAGCG
This sequence comes from Acinetobacter sp. YH16031, assembly GCF_013417335.1. Lineage (NCBI taxonomy): Bacteria > Pseudomonadati > Pseudomonadota > Gammaproteobacteria > Moraxellales > Moraxellaceae > Acinetobacter > Acinetobacter sp. YH16031. Next base: position 18,688 of record NZ_VPED01000024.1, on the reverse strand, counting down.
CGATCGGGATCAATGAAGATACTGCCGGCTTCCTGGAAGTAGTGGCACTGTACTGCTTATTGCAAGACAGCCCGGCATTGCTGGATGCCGAACAGGAAATCATTGACCAGAATCAGGCTGAAGTGGTCAATCGTGGCCGCGCCTATAACGCTGCGATTATGGAAAATGGCCAGCGTTATATGATTGAAGACTGGTGTAATCTGCATTTGCAACGTATGCAGCCACTGGCTCAATTGCTCGATCAGGCTTATGAAACTGATCTATATAGCAATGCTATGCAAGCCATGCAGATCCGTGTCGATGAAGTTGATGCGACCTTGTCAGCCCTGATTGTCGGAGATATTCGTAGCCACAGCAGCATGTGGCAGTTTGGTCAGCATTTGGCCCATCAGCATAGCAATCTCTATGAATCACATCGATTAAGCAAAGAAACACTTAAATATTTCAATGAATTGTCACAAAAGTCATTGCAGCAACAACAGCAGCTCGAGCAAGATAACACGATCAGTTTTACTGAATATTTAGCCCAATATCGATAATAAATAAGAGGATTAACCATGCAATGGGGTTATCGCTTCGTGAGTGGTGTGTTGTTTTTGGCATCTGTTGCCGGGATGGCATTTGCTTTATATCTTGAGCATGGACAGGGCCTGAACCCTTGCCCATTGTGTGTGTTTCAACGAATCGGATTGATCGGACTAGGGATTATTTCCCTGATTGCGTTGCTGCATAATCCGAAATCCAATGCCATGAAGCGTGGTTATGCTTTCTTAGGCTCGCTGAGTATCTTATGGTCAGTCGGTGTCGCTGCACGGCATGTCTGGCTACAGAACCTGCCCCCAGATCAAGTGCCGAGCTGTGGCCCAGGTCTGGATTACTGGCTGGAAACTTTGCCGATGAAATCGGTATTACAGCAGGTATTAAACGGTTCAGGTGAATGTGCCGCAATTGACTGGACGTTCCTGGGGCAATCTTTACCGGTCTGGTCATTGATGTTCTTCAGTATTTTATTGCTGATCAGCCTGTGGCAGTTATTTCGCAAATATCAGACTGCGCCCGTCAAACGTTTAAGAGATAAATACTGATTTTCAAAATTGGAATCAAAAAAGCCAGTCTACAGACTGGCTTTTTTTTATCACTCTCTTAGAGGCGAACCAAATTTTTTACCTTCAATCAGGTTAGGGCAATGCCTTCAATACTGTCCAGATCGGTCACGTATTCATGAATTTGCGTATAGGTTTCATCTTCCACACTTGGATAGAACCAGCGCACAATCTGTTCGGCCACCAGTGGATGATACTGAATTTCAAAATGATTCAGTCCATAGAAAATCGCCTTATGTGCGTCGGGTACTTTCAGATCAAAACGCGGATGGGGATGTTCGCCCAAGGCACTTTTGACACTGACCAGATAATCACCGATCACATTAAGCGTTTTGTTGGTATGGTGTTCAAACTCGATCGTACCTGCCACCAGATAGGCATCAATATGCGCAGGAATCGGGGCTGGTTTACGGTTGTCGTCCATAAAGCCAATCCGTACCGGATTGTGTTCCCAGTCATCATCCCGGACGCTGCCATGACGTAAGTCTAGAATTCCGTTACTGCGAATATTCACCACATGTCCCACAATTTTCACTAAAGGAAAATGTCCGAGCTTTTCCTGCAAACTAAAACCAAAACGTTCCAGTACCGCACCATGATGCGGTGAGCCCAGACAGACCAGATTTTCTACCATCGGAATCCAGTCATAGACATTTTGTTTGCCATAGAACAAGGCGCTGCGTGACACCAGACCGCCCATACTGTGTCCGATCAGATCAATACTGGTAATTCCTGGATTACGTTTGACCAGATCCTGCAAGGCATTGGCCAGACTGCGGCCATTGGCTGAAATGCGGCGTCCGGTATTGTAGTTTAGATACAGCATGGTGTTATGGTCACGCTGTGCCAGTAATTTTTCTCCAATGCCCGGATATTTGCGGGTTGACCAGTCCAGATGGTTCATGCACAGACCATGCACAAATAGGGTAATGCGTCCGGTTAGCTCACCTTGTTGCAGAGAACCATAATGATCGTAAATGAGCATCGGCAGGGCGAGAGGATTCTGATATTTCAGCAGATAATCGCCAATAATCCCGTTCAGGGCACTGACCATAAAATGCATGGTCGGGGTCAGAGGTTTATTATGTAATTTTGGAAATCTTTCAATAATACGGCGCAGTCCAGGCGCAATCAGGGTATTGCCATAATGAAAGATCATGTCATAAGACATTTGATACAGACGTACGATATAAGGAATATTCTGGAAAGTTTTGGAATTTTTTTCACTCAGCCCGAATACGCTCATTAAAATTTCACGCTGAATCGATTTAATCAGCTCCTGTACTACATCACTAAAGCGCATGGTGACCAATTGTGCCAGGCCTTCCAGGATATCTGCCTGGCTAAGCGGAGTTCGATCCCATCGACAATAGGTTTCATGCAATGGCGTTAAACTTGGCATTTGATCCTATCCTTTATATGAGCCGTAGACATCTTTCTTTTTTGAGCACTTCGCGGTATAAATTCTTTTTTTCAGTATTCTTGATTCTCAATTTATTCGGAATACTCTTAAAATAGCGAGAATTGCATAACATTAAAGGCTTTTTTGTCAGACAATTTAAGCAATTAAGTGGTTATAAAATGAAGTGTATTTCACACTTTTAAATTAAATTTTGACATTTTGTTTGTTTTTTATTGATTGCCGATGAATATCATTTACCTGCATGGGTTCAAGAGTAGTAGCAGCTCAATTAAAGGCCAGTTATTGGAACAATACTGTGCCAAGTACCCGGATATTCAGGTGCATTTACCCGATTTGAACATGCCGCCCATAGCTGCAATTCAGAAGATTTCTAAATTGATCCAGTCGATGGATCAGGTAGCATTAGTCGGCAGTAGCTTGGGGGGATTTTATGCGACATATCTGGTCGCTCAAGCGCATGTGCCGGCTGTACTGATCAATCCGGCAATGCGACCATGGCAGCTGTTTCGTGAACTGTTTGATGATGAATTGCCCCTGCAGGTTCATCCGAACTGGTGCCTGAATGACGCAGATCTTGGCCAGCTCGAAGCCATGGCCCTACCAACTGCACAAGATGCAGACAAAATATTAGTGCTGTTACAACAAGGCGATGAAGTTTTGGATTATCGTGCAGCACATCGCTATTATAGTTCAGCTCGTCCACCTGCACTGCTGATGACCGAGGCCAATGGCAGCCATGGCATGGATGATTTTGCGGAGAAAATTCCGCTGCTCTTACAGTTTTTATCCGACTGCATAAAAAAGGAAACCGAATAACGTGTCTCAATATACGGCTCAATCTCTTGAAGTTTTATCTGGTCTAGATCCGGTGCGTCGTCGTCCGGGCATGTATACCGATACCTCTCGTCCAAACCACTTGGCGCAGGAAGTGATTGATAACGCGGTCGATGAGGCACTGGCGGGACATGCCAATAAAGTCACGGTCACGGTGTATAAGGATGGTTCATTATCTGTTGAAGACAATGGCCGTGGTATGCCCGTCGATATTCATCCGGAATATGGTCAGAGCGGGATTGAAATTATCCTGACCAAACTGCATGCCGGTGGTAAGTTCAGTACTGATAACTATCAATTTTCTGGCGGTCTGCACGGGGTGGGGATCTCGGTCGTCAACGCGCTTTCTAGCCGCGTAGAAGTTGAAGTTCAGCGTCACGGCAACCTGTATAAAATGGCCTTTGAAAATGGTGAACCGACTGCACCACTAGAAGTGCTAGAAGGCAAGGCACCGAAACGTGCCACAGGGACAACTGTTCATTTCTGGCCGGAAACCAAATATTTTGATTCTCCAAAATTCGCGCTTAAAGCCTTAAAACATAACTTAAAAGCCAAAGCGGTATTGGCTGCTGGTCTGCAAATTAACTATATCGACCAGATCAATGATGAAAAGATCACCTGGCAGTTTGAAAATGGTCTGGTTGACTATTTGATGGACGAGCTGGAAGACCGTGAAATCATTCCGGCTCCTGCTTTTGTGGCGACAGGTGATGCTGAGCGTGCCAGTGCAGAATTTGCCATCTGCTGGAACGTGGAAGGTGGAGAAAGTATTCAGGAATCCTACGTCAACCTGATTCCAACCGCACAAGGCGGTACTCACGTGAATGGCTTACGTTCAGGTGTGACCGATGCCATGCGTGAGTTCTGTGAGCTGCGTAACCTGTTGCCACGGAATATGAAACTGTCTGCAGAAGATGTCTGGGATGGGGTGAACTATATCCTGTCACTGAAATTCCAGGAGCCACAATTCTCTGGTCAGACCAAGGAACGTTTATCTAGTCGTGAAGCCTCAGGCATTGTGCAGAATATTGCCAAAGATGCGTTTGCGCTATGGTTAAACCAGAATTCAGACATCGCTATGCAACTGGCAGAAATGGCGATTTCTAAAGCGGGTCGCCGTCTGAAAGCGGCCAAAAAAGTTGAACGTAAGAAGATTGTCGCTGGTCCGACTTTACCTGGGAAACTGTCAGATTGTGTGGGACATGATCTGGATCAGTCTGAACTGTTTATTGTGGAAGGGGACTCTGCAGGTGGCTCGGCCAAGCAGGCACGTGACAAGAATTTCCAGGCGATCATGCCGATTCGCGGGAAAATTTTAAATACCTGGGAAGTCTCTTCGGATGAAGTGCTGGCCTCTCAGGAAGTGCATAACATTGCAATCGCGATTGGGGTCGATCCAGGTTCAGATGACCTGTCTGAACTGCGTTATGGCAAGATCTGTATTCTTGCCGATGCCGACTCGGATGGCTTGCATATCGCGACTTTGTTATGTGCGCTGTTTGTAAAACACTTCCCGATTCTGGTCGAAGAAGGGCATCTGTTTGTGGCAATGCCACCCCTATTCCGTATCGATGATGCTAAAGATGTGCACTATGCGCTGGATGAAGATGAACTGGAAGGCATCCTGAAAAAATGTAAAACCAAGAACCCGCAGATCACCCGATTCAAAGGTTTAGGTGAGATGAATGCCAGCCAACTTCGTGAGACTACTTTGGATCCAAATACTCGCCGTCTGGTGCAACTGGATCTGGATGATGTGCACCTGACTTCAGGCTTACTGGATAAACTGTTGGCCAAAAAACGCGCCAGTGATCGCAAAGACTGGCTGGAACAGAAAGGTAATCTGGCGGATCTGGCGGTTTAATGCAAACTTATCCTTCACCTGAAGATATTCAAGAGATGAAAAAGCGTGGTTATGATCGTGCGATCATAGCCGATGCTGAAGAAACGCTATGTTTGTGGCAGGCTATGAAGGATATTCAGACTCAGATCGAAACTGCATTTGCTGATGTCGTCTTAGGCGATGGCATTGGCTTGAGAGAAGCGCAAGGGATTGATGATTATCAATCTTTGTCAGAATGTTTTATGTGGCGTAAGAAAGATGAAAAATCCGACTGGTCGAAAATTCCTGTTCAAGATTTAAATGATTGTAATAGCAGCCTATGTTTTTTTGATGCTCAAGGTATGCGTTTCCATTTACCTGCATTTTTGATTGCTGATTTACAAGGTAAGTGGAGATTTGATCTGACTTTTCGTTTATGCAAAATGGATGATGAGATGCAGCAATTTCATCTATTGAACAAAGCACAGCGAGAAGCAGTCCAAGCCTATTTAAGTTGGGTCGTATCAGATCGGGATTTTTCTTTGAATCGCAATCTGATTCTTAAGGTCCTGAAGCAAGGATATTGGTCTCATTAAGTTTATATTTTACTCATAAAAAAGCCCGCAATCGCGGGCTTTTTTATCAATTCACTTTAAGACTCAACTTTTAAATAGTGTCCATCTGCATAGACATTATGTCCAAAGCCACAACCTGAACTGCCATTGTCCTGTTTTAAAATCACCTGTTGTCCCTGTTTAGGATCAAAAGCAAAATTGAGATTAATTTTGCAGTCATCTGATCGGTAGGTCGTTTGGGTTTTATTAACAGGCATTGTGGTTTCAAATTCACCTATATTTGGACCATAAATCATGCTATTTAGTCCCATATATAAGCCATTAAAATGAATCTGATAAGAATTTTTAATCCGTTTGACTTGAATGGTATTCCAGTGACCGAAGCCAGCATGCCGTATATAAATGCCTGCCAAGTTTTGAGTTTTTTGCGGAGGAGGAAGCTGTTTTAAATTAAATTGACTGCTTTTGGCTTGAGGAAAGACTGAAAACCAGGCCCGTGCCCATTGTGGCTTTCCTGATTTAAAATAGCTTAACCCGACATTATTAAAAGCAGTGGTAATGGCATTCTCGGAAAAAGATACACCGCTATTTTCACTATGCATTGCACAAAAGGCAGACCAGGAAGCTTGCTGTTGAAATTGTCCTAGCGCATTTTGATACTGTTTCTGATCATAAAATTTTCTTCCCGAGTTGGCATAGCTTTTCACCTTGGCACATTCGGATCGGAGTTCAGTTTCAAAGTCTGAATTGGCGAAACTAAAACTACTCAGAGGGAGAATACTGATAAAGATAAGCCATTTATTCATAATTTTTACTCAACTGATATTATTCTGGTTTAATAGAAAATTTTATCTCTCCGCAATTTTTCTAACAGATTATTGATCTAATTAGATTAAATTTTACATAAAAAATAAAATATTTTGGTTTAATTCAGGTTGAGTTGCATCAATACCAGATCGCGCCATTGTCCAAATTTCTGTCCAACTTCCGGCATATAACCGGTTTGTTTAAAACCTAATTTCTCATGTAAGGCAATTGATGCATGATTTTCATGGTCAATGGCACCGACCATGACATGGATAGCATTTTGCCGCGCATGTTCAATCAGCTTGAGCATCAGGGCTTTGCCCAGACCTTGCCCTATAAAATCTGCATGAAGAAAGACAGAATGTTCAACAGTCTGTTTAAAACCTTGGATAGGCCGAAAAGTAGAATAATCCGCATAACCTGCAATTTGCCTGGACGCTGAATGCTCAGCTACCAATAGAGGAAATCCCTGAGCATTTAATTCACTTAGCATGTTCTGAAAGTCCTGGATCGTTTTTGGCGTGCTATTCCAGGTTGAGGTTCCGTATAAGATTTCAGCATTGTAGATCGGGAGTAGATGTTCCAGATCTTGAATTTGAGCAGGACGAATAACAAAGCTCATAAGCAAATGCCAAAAAAGAAAGAGAATATCTAACCATAACCTGAATTTAGGCAATAAAAAAGCAGAAACGAGTTCTGCTTTTTTTATTCTAAAAACTTAGAAATGGTATTTCACTAATGCGCTAACATTATGTTCGTCTAAGCCTTTGATCGAATATTTATTATTCCAAACTGAATGCTCGATACCGAAGTATAATTTGGTCTCAGGAGAAATATGTTTACCAGCATTCCATTTGTATTGAGACGTCCAGTTCAATTCACTTGCATGATCGTTTTTCTCAGCTGTTGACCAGTCTAGGAAAGCATCTGCCAGGAATTCTTCACTACCAATTTTAAATGGAACCGCATAAGTAATGGTCATTTGATAATCATCTTCAGAACCTTTTTCATTATCAACTTTATAGAAGTTGATGTTTGCATAACTGGTATAAGGAACATCTAGAGCAAATCCAATACCATATAGGTAATTATTAAAGCCTTCACCACCTTCCCAAGTAGTCGCAATAAGCACGTCTTTAATTGGACCAGCTTCAAGTTTTTGGCCAGTGACCGCACCTAAGCTTAAACGTGGTGAAACTTCAAAGTAAGTTTCATTACCACTGAGATCATTATTAGTACGGTCAGCAAAGGCGAAGATATCACCATATTTTAAACCAGCTGCATATTCAGCCGTAATGGTTGACTGTTCTAAATCATCCACCATACCTACAGGATGTGCATAGTTTTCACCATATAAAGCTGACAAACTAAAATCCTGCCAAACTGCTGCCTGAGTGAAAGCTGCTGTTGAAGCCAATGCACAAAGTGCCGCGATTTGTGTAAATTTCATTTAAATATCTCCCCCGAGAAAGCAGCTTAAGGATACAGATTAATAAGTAAAAATAAAGTCAAAATTGATCGCTGACAGAAATATTTCATCGTCCTGAGCTGATGATAATTTGAGATATTGGGAGAAGAAGGTTTATAGGATATTTGAAGCGAGTTAAATTTTTATATTTAAATTAATTTTAAGAATAGAGACTCAATTTTGAAGCTGAGTAAAGTAAAGACATAGATCTTCTATGAACAGGGCAAAGACTGATTTAATTTTGGGAAGGTCATGTGAATAGTAATTCGATTGTTCCAAATCTGGAAGATCAATCACGATCCGGTAAGCAGTTGTCACGATCGGTTGTCCTTTTGCTAAAAAAATCAAAATATCACTTGCATATTTTCAAGAGAGGACCGATATTCGAAGTATAGGAACACGGTTCTGCAGACTCAAAAATGTGTTCATCATTCAATCTGGAGGGTTTTATCCAAAGCGATTTGAAGATGTGAAATGCAATATAAAACAGCAAGCTATACACGTGCCAAGATAAAAATTCTGCACTAAAAAGTTAAAATGATTTGAGGATGGTATTTTATGAACATTGAACTCCGTACCGATAAAAACATTCGCAATAGTGATCGTCTAATTACTTACGTTCGTACCGAATTAAATCAGGAATTTCAGCGCCACAGTGAGCGTATTACCCATTTCTCAGTGCATCTTAGCGATGAAAATGCCGCCAAAGGAGGCGATGACGATATTCGCTGCATGATCGAAGCACGTCCTGCTGGCTTGAAGCCAATTGTCGTGAACCATCATGGTCATAATGTTGATACTGCCATTCATGGTGCCATTGACCGTTTAAAACGCAGTCTGGAACATGTGATTGAGAAAAAAGATAATGTACGTAGCACTCCGCTAAAACTTGCGGAAGAAGATACAGGTACAGATCTAGAACAATAAATAATTCGCAGATGAAAAAGGCCCTACGGGGCTTTTTTCAATTTTAGATAAAATAAACGAATGAGAACAAAACAAATCCCGCTTTATTCGGCATAATAGTGAAAAACGAATTTGAAGTGAGCTCCATCATGTTAACTGCGCAACAACAGCTTTTTGTGCAAGCACTCGAAGAACTTAATCTGGGTCAGGTCAAACAGCTCTTGGCAGATGGACTTAACCCGAATTTTATTGATCTGGAAAAAGGCCCAGTTATTTCCATCTGGTCGGATGGCCTGTTCAAATGGTGGGAAGAAGTGTGTGAAGCTTATGAAGCGGGTAGCCCATTAACTGCTGAAGAAAAACAGCAACGTCTGGATGTACATTTACAGATTCTGGAAGCGCTGATCCAGGCCAAAGTCAATTTGCATCTCTGGGATGCTGAAGAGGTTTATGGCCCGCTTTGGGATGCAGCCAGTGCAGCCTGTGTACCTGCAGTGCAGCGCCTATTAGAAGAAAAAGTCAATCCAAACAGCAAGGATGAAGAAGGTTTAACCATCCTGTCATCGATTAGTGATTTATTCTTTGATTGTGATTTTGATGAAATTAATTGGGCAGAAGCACTGGAAGAAGAAAAACAGACCCTAGAATTATTGCGTAGTCATGGCGCAAAAATGACCAAGGAATTACATTAAATTTTAAGAAAGAGCTCCAACAAGATGAAGACAACTTTAAGAATATTGGGTTTGATGGCACTGACGGGTGTGAGTGCACAGCTTTGTGCTGCAGTTGAATTTGACCGGCCGGGTGAAGGTCTGGGTACCAGTACAGTTCCAGTGGGTCAGTTAGCTTGGGAACAGGGTTTACCGAGTTTCTCTTATAGCGAAGCGACTGTGGATGGAAGCAAGCTTAAACAAACTACTTTAAATGCTGACGTCTTGTTGCGTACCGGTTTGGCTGATGATCTGGAATTACGTTTAGGTTGGGCTGGTCCGGCTTGGTCACAAACCAAGTTCAATGGTCAGACTGAAGAGGATGATGGTCTAGGCGATGTCAGTATTGGCCTGAAAAAAGCCATTGATCTGGATGATGAAAAACTCAGTATGGCGCTGATGGCTGAAGCCATTATTGCCACAGGTAATGCTAATTTTAGCAATGAAGAAGATATTTATAGCCTGAGCTCAGCAGTTGCTTATCAATATAATGATTTAGTGAATACTGCACTGACCATGCGTTACGAATGGCAAGATAGCAACTGGGCGATTACTGCAATTCCAGCTTTAAGCTATCAGATTGCTGATCGCTGGTCAGGTTATTCAGAATTGATCTATCGCAAAGCTGAAAGTCAGGATAATGAATATGCGCTAGGCACTGGTGTCATGTATGCATTGAATGATCAGGTACAGCTTGATGCCAGTGTTGGGGTGGATATGGAAGGCCAGAATAAAGGTTACTTCTCAGGCTTGGGCGTATCGTTCCTATTCTAAGCTGCTCTTATTTCGATATGACCAAAGCACTTCAGTTTAAGATCGGGAGAAAAGTATTTTCTCCAGTCTTATTGGGCACAGTGTTGCTTAGCAATATTGCTCAGGCAGAAGCGCCTTTGCTTTCGCCTGAGCAGGCTTTTCCTCTGAGTATCAGTTCAGTCACTCAGCAACAGGCTGAACTTAGCTGGGAAATTCCGCAAAACTATTATCTTTATCAGCATAAGGTAGAAGTAAGGCAGGGAAGTCAGCCGATGACCTTGCAACTACCACCCGCTGAAGATCTATATGATGAAAACTACGGTCATACTCAGGTTTATTATCAGCAATTAAAAGTTCAGATTCCGACACAGGCGGGTCAAACTTATCAGGTCAGCTGGCAAGGCTGTGCCAAAGACCGGCTTTGTTACCCACCCCAAACCGTTGAATTCAAAACTGACCTATCTGGTCTGGTGCAATATGAATCTACTGGCTCGGGTAATAAACGGTTACTGGATCTAAGCAGCTCTTCCTCACAACACAACCGGATTCTGGCAAATTCTGCTGATGATCCAGAATCAGGAAATACAGACAGTAAAATCGTCGAAGTCATTTCTACACGATCCAACAGCGACTCGGCACAAGACCAGCAATGGTCTACACGTCTGGCTGAAAGTTCGCTGGCTTATGGATTGCTGTTATTTTTCGGCTTGGGCATTTTGCTGGCATTTACGCCATGCTCTTTGCCGATGCTGCCAATTCTGACTTCATTAATTGTTCGTGACAGCAAAGGCATCAAAGCTTGGATGATTGCCCTAAGCTTTGTAAGCAGTATGGCCGCAGTCTATGCGGTACTGGGCTTGATCGCGTCTTCAGCCGGACTCAACTTTCAACGCTGGTTACAGCAACCTGCCACCCTGATGGCATTTAGTGCATTATTTGTGGTATTTGCCCTCAACCTGTTTGGCCTGTTTGAAATTAAAATACCACAGCGTCTGACGCAGCGTCTGGACCGGGTTCAGGCGATGCAGCAAGGGGGAACCCTGGTCAGCGCTGCGGTCATGGGATCTGTTTCTGCCTTGCTGGTCGGGCCTTGTATGACGGCACCATTAGCCGGTGCATTATTATTTATTTCCCAGACTCAGAACCAATGGCAAGGCGCAGTGCTCCTATTTACTTTAGGTTTCGGTATGGGTACCCCGTTGCTGCTGGCCAGTATTATGGGGGCACGCATCCTGCCCCGAGCCGGGCACTGGATGAATCAGGTAAAAGTACTCTTTGCTTTCATCATGCTGGCTCTAGCATTATATTTTATTCGTCCGTTGATTTCAGAAGCGGCATTGCAGTGGCTGTCGCTAGGGTTGGGCTTAAGCTTTGTTGCTTATGTTCTGGCACGATTATTCTGGAAAAATACCGGACTGCGCTGGCTCTATCTCATTTGTTTGGCTATCGCTGTGCCTTATATTACATATAGTCAGTATCAGCATAGTCAGCGCTTTTTTGTTGAAACTGCCCAACAACAGGCGAATTGGCATATAGCAAAAACAGCCACTGAATTTGAACAGTTGCTGGCTACCGTACCGAAGGGGCAGAAGGTCATTATTGATGTCTATGCTGATTGGTGTGTGGCCTGTCAGCCGATTGAACATAAAGTATTAAAGGCAGCTGCTGCCCAGCAGGCCTTAACCCCTTATTTTCTGATCAAGCTTGATCTTAGTCAGTATGATGCTACGCATCAGACCCTGCTTAACCGATGGGAAATTCTGGGACCACCGACTTATTTATTTCTCGATACTCAGCAGCAGGAGATTCGCAGCTTACGTTTGACCGGCGCATTTAGTGAAGCAGAATTATTGGCACAGCTAAAGCGTTTAGAACGGCTCTAGCATTCACTTTAAAGCTTTTCTGGTACGCGCTTTAAAGTAAATAAGGCCGAAAATATCAGGCCGGTTGAACTTTCAAAGGTTCCAGATAAGATTTCACCTGATTCCGTCCACCGGCTTTGGCCTGATAAAGGGCCTGATCGGCCTGGCTTAAAAGTTGTTGCGGGCGTAATTCAGGTTTTGAAATAGCAATGCCAAAGCTGGCAGTCACTGGGATCAATTGTCCTTCATCACTAAAAATCTGTAGTTGCTGGATCGCGCTTCGGCAACGCTCTGCAACCTGCTGAGCTTTTTCCAGGCTGGAATTATTCAGGACCAGAATAAATTCCTCACCGCCGAACCGTCCCACCACATCACTCTCACGCAATTGCTGATTCAGTACCGCACTGACTTGTACCAGTGTTTCATCGCCCTTGTGATGTCCATAGTAATCATTAATCTTTTTGAAATGATCCAGATCCAGCAGCACCAGGGCATAATTAAAAGTCGCAGTACTATTTAGCTGATCCAGACATTGATTAATGCTACGGCGGTTAAACAGATTGGTCAGAGGATCGATCTGGCTGAGATGGTTAATCAGCTGTTCGCGATAACGCCATTGACTGAGTAAAATCTCAAATAAAATCATGCAGACAGCAAGAATTGGCAGGATAAAATACAGCATTGATAATAGCCAGAAGCTATTATGGAAAAACTGATCCTGAATATTGAAGAGTGGCGAATAAGGCAGTTGCTGGGTAAAGCTTAGATAGGCACAAGTCACCAGAAACAGTGAGGCCGGAATCAGCATGCTATAGACCAGTCTCCGGTGAAACAGGACCAGACCTACCGTCATCAGGCAGACATAGGCAATCGTGGCTACCGGGCTGATCACGCCCACGATATAGGCGTCGCGACATAAGGAAACGACGAAGATACCCACTGCCAGATAGGGAAAATATCGCTCTATCAGTGCATTGCCCTGAAATTTATAACAGGGATAAATCAAAAGAACCAGCGCCAGTAAAAACAGGCCATTCATGTGAACCTGTGAACGAACGACATCAATATGGACATGCTGCCAGTATTGCGGATGTGACAGGACAAAAAGATCCCAACTTAGCCAGCTGATATGTATGCCACAGCCCAGTGCCAGCATCAGGATACACTTTTTCAAAATTCCCCAGTTCATCACCACTTCATCTTCGATCAGATATTTCTTGAGTCGATGATTCTGGAATTTTTGTAATACTGCTGACATTCGCTTCATACAACAGGTCTGACCTTTATTGTTATTGCTAAGTTTTTAAAAGATGGAAAAATATTGCTTTAATTATTTACAGAAATATAACGTAAAATTAATTCATTGATAATCAGTAATATTTATCAAAAATTAAAAAAAAGGAGAAAAATTAAGCTGGAAATTTATTGTTCTAAATACGCAATGAAGTGTTTTATTTAAACCCATTATTTCATTATTTAAAATTTATTAAGCTATGTTCATTCCCGAACAATGAACGGACCAGATTAAGCAATGAAAATTTTACAGATTGATTCCAGTATTTTAGGCGATGCCTCTATTTCCCGTCAGTTGACTCAAGCTATTGTGGGACAGCTTCAACAGAAACATGGTGAGGCAGTTGAGCTTGAATATCTGGACTTGGCTGCACAGCCGATTCCACATTTAACTGCCGAAATTTTGATGGGTCAAAATCTTGAGCAGGCGGCTTTAGGAGAACAGATTTTACAGCAGTACTTACAGGCGGATATCGTGGTGGTTGGGGCCGCTATGTATAACTTCGGTCTACCTTCTACCTTAAAAGCCTGGATTGACCGCATTAGTGTGGCAGGGCGTACTTTTAAATATACAGAAAATGGCCCAGTGGGTCTGGCAGGTGAAAAGAAAGTCTATATTGCCAGTAGCCGCGGTGGTGTTTATGGCGAACAAAGCCCAGTCGATTTCCAGGAAGCTTTCCTGAAAACTGTATTTAACTTTACTGGCGTAACTGATGTGCACGTAATTCGCGCTGAAGGCGTCAATATGGGTGATGTAGCGAAACAGCAGGCAATTGAAACTGCGATGGCACAGGTAAGCCAGATCTAAAATTCGATAGAAAATGAATGAACAAAAAAAGGTCAGCAATCGCTGACCTTTTTTATGGCTTCTTTTAAATTTTTAGTCTTGATCTAGACGATGAGCAAATTCTGAAAGATCCGCTAGCGCTTGTCGAGCCTCTTCAAACCAGGCACTAAACATCTGAAAGTTATGCCACATCCCGGTATATAACTTGAATTCAACTTCGACACCAGCCTGTTCCGCTTTTTCCTTGAAGCGTGTGGCATCATCCAGCAGAATTTCTTTAGATCCCACCTGTATATGCATCGGTGGCAAACCACTGAGATCGGCAAAAAATGGGGAAATTTCCGGATCGCCACGATCCATTGCACTCGGTACATAATACTGAATCCCGGTTTTCAGGGTTTCAATCGACAGCAGGGCATCATGTTTCTGATTATAGCGTAGTGATTCACTGGTCAGGGTCAGATCAAGGAAAGGGGAAAGTAGAATTAGCCCACTCACTTGTGGCAGGCCTTCCTGCTGTAACTTGAGTGCCAATGCCAGCGCCAGATTAGCACCACACGAATCTCCGGACAGAATAATGTCCTTGGCCTGAATGCCCTGATCTAATAACAGGTTATAGACATCAAACACAGCTTCTAAAGGTTCAGGATAAGCAGATTCAGGTGCCAGAGGATAATCAATATGCAGTACTTGCATCTGGGTGCGAGCGGCAATCTGGGTCATAAAGGCACGATGGGTATTCAATGAACCGAGATAAAAAGCACCGCCATGAATATGGAAAATCAGCTGGCTGGATTCCTGCTGTGGTTTGATTTCCTCGGCATGTACACCTGCCAGCCGGAGCGAACGGATTTGTACAGACTTATCTTGCGGAAAGATCTTGCACATCTGCTCCAGCGCAACTCTTAAGGAGCTTGGAGGGAGATTGAACCGACTAGGCGCTCGGATGGTCGCTTTTAAAAGACTTTCTGTAATTAATTGTTTCGTCACGGGGCTCATCTTCATCTTCTTTCCATCTTTTTCTGCTTTTATTGATTATGTGGATTATTTACCAACAATATTTACAAGGTTACACTAAATAGTCACAGGTAAAAATTGCAAAAATGTTGTGACTTTTTAATACTACATCGGTCTATCTCAGACTAGGGAAATGAAGAAAAATGAAAAAAATTACGCTAATGTTAGGACTACTCGGCTTATCTGCGTTGGCCAATGCTGCAGATCCTTTAAATGGTACTGTTTGGAAAACGATTGACGACGAAACCAAACAGCCAAAGGCTATAGTAAAATTTACTGAGCAAAAAAATGGGACATTGTCTGCAAGCATCCAATCGGTATTAACACCGGGTGAAGAAAATGCTTGTACAAAATGCGAAGGTCCATATCACAATAAATCGCTGAAAGGTTTAACGATTGTGAAAGGCCTGAAAAATACAGGTGGAACCAGCTATGATAGTGGTTCGATCCTAGATCCAAAATCTGGTAAAACTTACAAATTGAAAGGCAACCTGACAGATGGCGGCAAGAAACTTGAGCTGCGCGGTTATATCGGTGTGTCTGCTTTAGGTCGTAACCAAACCTGGATTCGTGCCAAATAATAGATCATGATCGTTCTCTAAAAACTACCATAAAAAAAGCCTGACTTCTGTCAGGCTTTTTTTTATTCTTCCAACTTACTTGGAATAATCAGTCTTTTAGCTTCCGATAAGCCGCTTCGTCAAAACCAGCGATAAAACCAGTTGCAGTCTGTAATACCGGACGTTTGATTAAGCTGGTATGAGTAGTTAAGGCGGTAATCAGATGATTTTCATCGGCAAGCGCATTTTCCTGCTCTTCAGTGGTCAGTTTACGCCAGGTGGTGCCTTTCTTATTCAGTACCACATCTTGGCCTAAAGCATCCAGCCAGGTTTTAACAGTATCCGCGTCGATCCCCTGTTTTTTATAATCATGAAATTCGTAAGCCAATCCCAGCTCATCAAGTAAATCAAAAGCTTTTTTCATTGAATTGCAGTTTTTAATGCCATAAATCTTGAGCATGCTCGCTGTATCCCAAACAGTTTATTTATTGATGGCTTAGCTTAGCTGAATTTATGCCGATCGCCTATGTGCTTCCAAGCAGCTTGTTTTTAAGCAATATTTAAAAGACATATCATCCGATTAACATCTCTTAAGATCAGAAGGGGTATTAAAAGTAAGTGTTGAAGTTTAAGAATGAGAAAAAATGAAGGTGCTAAAATGAGAAAACCCGCATCTAATCATCCTGATTATGCGGGTCTCAATACAACGTCCGTTGTCACATCCATGAAAAACAAGCTAAATCTGATAGTTTGTTTTATTTTCTTCCTACGGCGTCCTGTCCTTATAGTGTCATCCTGACATATCCCTGTGCCGTGTGAGTATCATGCGCTGTTAGGACTGGAAGATAAACCTGAAAATACGTCATGTAGTGTAGGTAATAAACCTTAATTGAGTGAACAATTGTTCACTCAATCTTTAGGTTAGTTTTAGATTTTATAGTCAATAATCACGGGTGCATGGTCACTAAACCATTCATCTTTATAGACCCAGGCATTTACGGTACGGTCTTTCCAGTCTGGTGAGCAAGCCTGATAGTCAATCCGCCAGCCCACGTTCTTGGCGCGGGCTTGACCACGATTTGACCACCAGGAATACAGTTCGGCTTCCTTACGAACTTCACGGAATGTATCGACATAACCTAATTCATCATAAATATGGTCTAACCAGGCGCGTTCATGCGGCAAGCAGCCCGATGCTTTCTGGTTGCCGGACCAGTTTTTAATATCGATGCGTTTATGCACGATGTTGTAATCACCGCAGACAATGATAGATTTATCTTCATCCCGCCACTGTTTCAGGAGCTTTTTATACTCTTCCAGAAAGTGATCTTTACGTGCCTGCGCTTCATCGCCCGAAGAACCTGAAGGTAAATACAGGGAACAGATATGTGCTGTTTTTTCCAGACCCAAGTCAAATTCTGCCGAGATAAAGCGGCCTTGAGAATCAGCCAGTTCAAAACCCAGACCATCGGTAATGGAAACAAATGGCAGGCGGCTGTAAATCGCTGTGCCCGCATAACCTGGGCGCTCGGCAGGGAACAGGTGGGTATACCAGCCTTTAGGCTTGAATTTGTCAGTCCACTGCGCATGGGTAATCCGGCTTTCCTGCATGCAGATCACATCGGCATCAGACTGTTCGATCCACTCCAGCAAGCCCTTGCTGACAGAGGAACGTAAACCGTTGACATTAATTGAAACGACACGAAGAATTTTTTGATCACCTGGATAGCTACTCTTTGGTATCATGCGCAAGTCTTACCCTTAATTAATGGATTTAGGAGCACCTCATGTCAACGCCAGCTCAGTTTAACCCGCAAGCTTTTATCGAACTCGCATTATCACGTGGTGTGCTTAAATTTGGTGAGTTTACTTTAAAATCAGGACGTGTGAGTCCTTATTTTTTTAATGCTGGCTTGCTCAATGACGGTGAGGCCTTGTCACTACTGGCTTCTGGCTATGCTGCAAAATTAACTGAATGTGACAATGTTGAAGTGATTTTTGGACCAGCATACAAAGGCATTCCTTTTGTGGCGGCTACAGCAGTGGCGCTGTCTCAAAATCATGGTGTAAGCGTGCCATGGGGCTTTAACCGTAAAGAAGCCAAAGATCACGGTGAAGGTGGTGTGCTGGTCGGTGCTTCAGTCGAAGGGAAAAAAGTCTGGATCATTGATGATGTGATCACAGCTGGTACTGCGATTCGTGAAGTAGTTACTATCCTGAAAAATGCCGGTGCGCAAATTGCAGGTGTACTGGTTGCTCTCGACCGTCAGGAAAAAGGCCAAGGTGAATTATCTGCTATTCAGGAAGTACAAAAAGAACTGGAAATTCCAGTACATGCACTAATCACCATGAAAGATTTAATGAATTACCTAGATGCAAAAGGCGATAGCGAAGCATTGGCGAAAATGGAAGCTTATCGTGTGAAATACGGAATCTAAGACCTGATTCACCAGATAAAAAGTAAAGCCTTAGTAATCTAGGGCTTTACTTTTTATGGGAAGAAAAATTCTATTCAGGCGACTGTATTTAAAAGAAATATAAATAATAAGATAGAAATTTTAAACTAAATAAACTTTGAATCTGATGAATTATATTATCTCTTTATAAATTAATTTTTCTTATATAAATACACTTCTAAATATCTTGGATTCTCAAATGAAGTGCAACAGAGATTAAATTATTGGAAGGAAGCAAGATGAGCTAGCATTTTGCTTCCGACCGACCAAAGTCAAAGTTGCATCATGAACTATACTCATCTTACTCAAGAA